>JAVBYP010000269.1 GCA_030823965.1 Sideroxydans sp. | reverse complement strand
CGCCTTGTCGTCCTTCAAGTCCTTCTGCACATGCCAGATCTCGTCGAAGTTCTCTGGTGCGCCGTTGTTCTCGCGGATCTGGCCGCTCATGCGTACGCTAGCCGTAGCGATGTCGTTCTCAGTCACCACTTCCAACAGGCTCGCATTCACGAAGCCCACATCTGTCTTCTGCTCTGCGTCGCCACGCTCTTGCATCTGCATCGAGATCTCGGCGTACATCTCAGGTGTGGTGTATTCGCGGATGTCGTTCAGATCCTTGCGGTCGTTCGCTGCTTGCAAGCGAATGAAGGTCGTCTTCGCACCGCGCAAGAAGCTATCCACAGGGAAATCGGCAGGGATGTTCGCCGCAGCCACAGGGGCTACTGGCGCAGCACTGCCGCCACTCATCACAGGTTGAGCGGGCGCTTGGTAGCCCGTGTTGCCAGGTGCAGAGCCTGCGTATTGCATCGCCGGTTGCTGCTTCTTGCGGAACATAGAGATGAGGAAGAACACCGCGATCGCACCCGCGATGATCATCAGCAACATACCCATGCCTTCACCCAAACCGAAGTGCGAGAACAGCGCTGCCAAGCCAAGACCGGCAGCGATACCTGCCAATGGACCCAACCATTTGTTTGGTTGCTTCGCTGCTGCTGCACCTGCCGCTGCGGGAGCCGCTTGTTGTGCAGGCGCCGCATCCGCCTTTTGCGGTGGCGCGCTCATGCTGCGTTGCTTGCCGATGCTACCTCCGCCACCGAAGCGCTTGGCTTCTGCGTTAGCTGCGAGCAAAGAAAGACTGGTCAGAACGATGGTCAAGAAAATGGCGAAACGTTTCATCTGATTCCTCTAGGTTTAAAGATTAGGTTGTACTACTTTTACATCTGATACGAAATACGCGGTGTCACCGAAGCAACTAGTGGGCACACCTTTATGCTCTGCATACACCAAGGCCACGCGCTGGCCCACGAGCTTGTTGATCTTGTCTGCCACCGCATCATCACGTACGGTGAACAAGAACTTCTCAGGTGCCGCGCCGGGCAAAGCCACCAGCGAAAGCTCACCTTCCCAAGTCTTGCACAGCCAGCCCTTTTTCGACAGCTTCTGCATGAAACCCGCACGCTCCCCCTCCGAATAGTTCCACGTCAACGCCACCCATGTATAGGCGGCGAACACAGCCGCAACGATGGTAACGAGCGCGAGTGGGATGGTGACAACGGCTTTAGGCAAAGGCATAAGACTTTTCTGAAATGATCTATAGACAACGGCGCGGATTATAACGGACGCGCCACCTAATATGGGGCGTCACTCTCGAAGTACAAGGGCTTTGCAGTGATAGGGTGATCGAAGGCCAAACGCGTCGCATGCAACATCAACCGCTCCGCAATTCGCCCATCGTACAAAGTATCCCCGATGATGGGATGGCCGATGCTGGCAAGGTGCAAGCGCAACTGATGCGTCCGTCCAGTGATGGGCTCTAGTTCCACCCGTGAATCACCATCCTCGATACACAGCAAACGATAGCGCGTAAGCGAGGGCTTACCTGACTCGTGGTCGACCTTACTCTTAGGGCGGTTCGGCCAATCCACCATGAGTGGCAGATCGATCTCGCCAACCTCGTTCTCAAGCACACCCGCCACCAGCGCCACGTAACGCTTCGTCACCTCCCGCTCCCGAAACATGCGCGACAACTCGCGCTGCATAACCTCACCCCGCGCGAAAACCATCAAACCGGAAGTCGCCATATCGAGGCGATGAACGACTAGGGCATCGGGGAATCGTTGTTGGATTCGGGCAGACAGACAATCCTGTTTATCCTCACCCCGACCCGGTACGGACAGCAAGCCAGCGGGTTTGTTGACGATAAGTAGGTACTCGTCTTGGAAAAGAATTTCGTGCATTACAGATTGCAGGGATAAGACCGGGGGATCAAATTGCGTATTGCTCCATATACTCAAGAATGTGTTTTGGAATGGCTGGCCAACTAAATCGACCCTCTTCATTCCATGATTTAGAGCCCGTCATCAGTCCAAGTATTAGCAACTCATCTCTTAGAGTGTCGTGAGGATATATATACCACTTACCATCCTGATTAAATGTAACGTAAATGTCTTTGCCGCTGTACTTTTGATCAATTGTGAGCCGGCCTTTTAGTTGTACCTTGATGAAATTATTGCCATCAATGTGACAAGCAATAAAATCCGCACCTTGCCAATCGTCGTTGAGCCACATGCAATTAAAACCATAGTCTGCAAGCTTGGCTGCCACTTTCTGAAAATTGAAATTTTCTTGTTGGCGCGAATTAAGTTGGTCGTAGGAAATTGTTTTGAACATGGGATACCTTGAAAACAAAGAGGTGTTTCTAACGTTCAGAATATTTTAATTCACCTCTGCAATCACAGGCGTGTGATCCGATGGCCGTTCTAGCTTACGCGGCGCTTTGTCGATGACGCAGCCGCTGCACTGCAAGTCTGCGCTGATGAGGATGTGGTCGATACGCATGCCTAGGTTGCGGCGGAATCCCATCATGCGGTAATCCCACCACGAGTAGCTCTTCTCGGCTTGTTCGAACAGGCGGAAGGAGTCGCGCAGTCCTAGCGCTACCAAACTTTTGAAGGCATCGCGCTCAGGTTCGCTCACCAGCACATTGCCTTGCCATGCCACGGGGTCGTGGCAGTCGCGGTCTTCGGGGGCGATGTTGTAATCGCCCAGTAGTGCCAGCTTGGGGTACTTCGCTAACTCGTCTTTCAGCCACAGCTTCAACGCGGCCAGCCATTTGAGTTTGTATTGGTATTTGTCCGAGTCGAGGCTCTGTCCGTTGGGGATATACACACACACGATGCGCACGCCGTTGATGGTGGCGGCGATGACCCGCTTCTGTTCGTCCTCGAAATTCGGGATTCCGAGCTGCACATCGCTGATGGCATCACGGCTCAGGATGGCGACTCCGTTGTAGGTCTTCTGTCCGCTGAACGCGACCTGATAACCCGCCGCTTCGATCTCTGCTAGCGGGAAGTTCTTATCCTCGGTCTTTGTCTCTTGCAGGCACACCACGTCGATAGGATTCGCCGCCAACCAATCCAATAGATGCGGCAGGCGCACCTTGAGGGAGTTCACGTTCCAAGTGGCTATCTTCATTTTGCAGTAGCGGGTTTGGCGCGATACGGCGAAGCTTTAGGATAGCCAGCGAAGTCGAGTTCCTTATGCCATTGTTCGGCGAGGAACCCTTTGACCCAAGTCCTGCCTACAGACATCGTTGGGGCCTGGTCACTTCCCGATGTTTTGCGGAATTCGTCCACCTCTTCTTTGGAAACGAGATTCTTTTCAGTGAAGGGGATGCCGCGAGTCGTCAACAATGCTTTTGCTTCAGTGCATGGCGCGCCGCATTTTTCGAATACATAGAGCGTCACGGGAAAGAACTGCTTCGCTTTTTGTGTCTCGTAGGGGAGCGCTTCTTCTACCGCAGGTGCATTGCCCAGCTTGAGTTGCTCGGCATCAACGTCATACTTGTCGCTGTATTGCACTCGACCGTTGTTGTCGATGTAACGGTAGAGTTCACCCGCATGAGCGGTAGAAAGGAACACCATTGCGCATACGATCAGCAGCGGTCTCATAGCTAACTCCTTAGGCTTCGATGAGCCCATTATGCCGCAACAGCGCATCGATGGAAGGGGCGCGGCCACGGAAGGCGGTGAAGGATTCCATCGCAGGGCGCGCGCCACCCATTGCCAGCACCTCGGCACGGAAGCGTGCGCCGATCTCTGGGTTGAGCACGCCGTGCTCTTCAAACAAACTGTACGCGTCGGCTGACAATACCTCCGCCCACTTGTAGCTGTAATAGCCAGCGGAATATCCACCAGAGAAGATGTGAGAGAAGCTCTGCGGGAAGCGGTTGAACTCAGGCGGGATGAGCACCGCCACTTCGGCGCGCACTTCGTCCAGCAATTGAAGGATGGTCTTGCCTTGGCCCACATTGAAGTTGCTGTGCATCAACATATCGAACACGGCGAACTCGATTTGGCGCAAGGTCGCCAAGCCACTCTGGAAGTTCTTCGCGGCGAGCATCTTGTCGAACAGCGCGCGCGGCAATTTCTCGTTGGTATCTGCGTGACGTGTCATGCCTTGTAGCACATCCCACTCCCAGCAGAAGTTCTCCATGAACTGACTGGGCAATTCGACCGCATCCCACTCCACCCCGTTGATGCCGGAGACGCCAAGGTCTTCCACTTCGGTGAGCAGATGATGCAAGCCGTGACCGAATTCATGGAATAAAGTCTGCACTTCATCGTGGGTGAACACGGCAGGCTTGCCGCCGACGGGGGCGGAGAAGTTGCAATTCAAATAAGCGACAGGGGTTTGGATCGAGCCGTTATCCAAACGGCGGCGCGTGATGACATCGTCCATCCATGCACCACCGCGTTTGCTGTTGCGTGCGTAGAGGTCAAAGTAGAACTGGCCGACTAAGCCGCCCTTCGCATCACGGATGTCGAAGAAGCGCACGGTCTCGTGCCAGACCGGCGCTTGAGCGGGTTTGATCTGCAAACCGAATAGCGTTTCTACCAGCTTGAACAGACCTGCCATCACCGCGTCCTCAGGGAAGTATTGCTTCACTTCCTGTTCAGAGAAGGCGTAGCGCTGCTCGCGCAGTTTCTCGCTGGCGTAGGCCACATCCCACGAGCGCATATCGTTGATGTCGAGTTTCGTCTTAGCGAACTCGCGCAGTTCGACCAAGTCTTTTTCTGCGAAAGGTCGTGCACGTTGCGCCAGCTCGCGCATGAAATCCACCACCTGTTGCGGTGTCTCCGCCATCTTGGCGGCAAGAGAAAGTTCACCGAAGTTCTTGAAGCCGAGCAATTGCGCTTCTTCAGCACGCAGCGTGACGATCTCATCCATCAAGGGCGTGTTGTCCAAATCGGGCTTGCCGAATTCAGAGGCGCGCGTGGCATAGGCGCGGTACATCTTCTCGCGCAGATCACGGCTGTCAGCGAACTGCATCACGGGCAGATAAGACGGCGCTTTCAGGGTGAACAACCAGCCCGTCTTCTCGGCGGCCTGTGCGGCTTCGCGTGCGGTCTGCAACACGTCTTCCGGCAGACCATCCAACTCACCACGATTCTCGATGACCAAGGTGTATTCGTTGGTCGCATCGAGGATGTTGTCGGAGAAGCGCGAGGACAGTTCGGATTGGCGTTCTTGCACCGCGAGGTAGCGTGTCTTCTTGTCATCGGGCAACTCAGCACCGCCCAAGCGGAAATCGCGCAGTTCGTTCTCGATGATCTTCTTACGTGCCGCGCTCAATCCAGCGAACTCGGGGCTGTTGCGCAGCGCCTTGAATTTTTGGAACAGAGCGAGGTTCTGTCCCAGCTCGGCATAGTAGGCCGTGATCTTCGGCAAGGTCGAGTTGTAAGCGTCGCGCAACTCAGGCGAATTCATCACCGCGTTCAAGTGACCGACAGGCCCCCATGCGCGACCTAGACGTTCGTTCGCATCTTCCATCGGGCGCACGAAAGTATCCCAAGTGGGTAAAGAGTCATCAGCTAGCAAACGAGAGATGAGCGCGCGGTTCTCATCGAGCAGCTGCTCGATGGCGGGAGCGACATGTTCGGGTTTGATCTCTGCGAAACGTGGGAGACCGGAGAAGTCGAGTAGTGGGTTCATACGAAATACCTTGTTTGCCACAGAGAACACAGAGGTCACAGAGAATGTTGTGCAGGGTTAGGTTTTCTCGGTGTGCTCTGTGAACTCTGTGGCTATGTTTGAAGTTAGATTTGGTTGTTTGTTACTGTTGAAAAACGAGTTGTCCGTCGAGCAAGGTGTAACGCACGCGACCTTGCATCTCGTAGCCATTGAACGGTGTGTTCTTGCCTTGGCTCTTGAGGGCGGCGGGTTCTACCTTCCACGCGGCTTTGGGGTCGAACACGCACAGGTCGGCATGTGCGCCCACACTCAGGTGACCCATCTTCACGCCGAGCAGTTGAGCGGGATTGATGGTGATACGCGAGAGCGCATCCAGCAACGGTATCTTGTCTTGTTCTGCCCATTTCAACACCAGCGGCAGAAGCAGTTCCAAACCCGTCGCGCCATCTTCAGCTTCGGCGAAGGGCATCTGCTTGGCGTCTTCATCCACGGGTGAATGGTTGGAGCAGATGGCATCGATGGTGCCATCGCGTAGTCCAGCACGCAGCGCATCGCGGTCACGCAGGCTGCGCAGCGGTGGCACGAGGTGGCAGTTGGAATCGAAGTAGCCGATGTCCATCTCGGTGAGGTGCACGTGGTTCATGGAAACGTCGCAGGTCACTTTCAGGCCTTCGCGTTTCGCGGCACGGATCAATTCGACACCGGCTCCACTAGAAACGCGGCAGATGTGTAGCTGGACACCGGTCTCGCGTGCGAGTTGTAGCGCGGTGGATAGGGCGACGGTCTCAGCCACGACAGGGATAGGTGGCAGACCCAAGCGCGTCGCGACTTCACCGTCGTGCGCCACGCCGTTCTTGGCGAGGAAGCTGTCTTGTGGACGCAACCACACACGGTAGCCGAAGGTGGCGGCGTACTGCATGGCGCGCATCAACACGCGGGTGTCGGTGAGTGGCACGTCGGCTTGGCTGAAGGCTTTGCAACCTGCCTCGGTCAGCTCGATCATTTCGGTGAGTTCCGCGCCTTTCAAACCGTAAGTCAGCGCACCCTGCGGGAACACGCGGCACTGGTTCAGATTGCGCGCGCGATGTTTGAGCATCTCCACCAGCCCTGGCTCATCTAGCGGCGGATCGGTATCGGGCGGGCAGGAGAGGGAAGTCACACCGCCTGCGACGGCGGCGGACATCTCCGATTCCAAGGTCGCACGATATTCGTATCCGGGTTCGCGCAGGCGTGCGGCGACATCTGTTAGCCCCGGCATCACGATCAGGTCTTTGGCATCGATGACTTGGTCCGCGACGAAGCCTTCTGGTGCTTTGCCGATGGCGGCGATGCGGCGCTCGGAGATGAACACGTCCTGCTGTGCGTCGAGTTTGTTCTTGGGGTCGATGATACGACCGTTTTTGATCAGGATATTCATTGTTTTGCTCCTGCTAGCGTACTCATCACCGCCATGCGCACTGCGATACCGAAAGTGACCTGCGGCAGGATGACCGATTGCGAACCATCCGCCACGCTAGAGTCGATCTCCACGCCGCGATTCATCGGGCCGGGGTGCATCACGATGGCGTCGCTCTTCGCAGCGGCCAAGCGCTCTTGCGTGAGTCCGTAGTATTTGAAATATTCCTGTGCCGAAGGAAGCAGAGCACCCTGCATGCGCTCGTTCTGTAGGCGCAGCATCATCACCACGTCCACATCTTTCAGACCTTGTTCCATGTCGTGATAGACCTGCACGCCGAGCTTTTCTACATGGGTCGGCAACAGCGTCTTGGGCGCGACGACGCGTACTTCAGGTACGCCCAGCGTGGTCAGCGCATGGATCTGCGAGCGTGCGACGCGTGAGTGCAACACGTCTCCCACGATGGCGACCTTGAGGTTGTGGAACTCTTTCTTGTAGTGGCGGATGGTGAACATATCCAACAGCGCTTGCGTCGGGTGCGCATGGCGTCCGTCACCGGCGTTGATGACGTGGATGGTGGGTGCCACGTGTCGTGCGATGAGGTGGGCCGCGCCGCTGGAGGAGTGGCGCACCACGAACATATCGGCGTGCATCGCGCACAGGTTGTCTACGGTGTCCAACAAGGTCTCGCCTTTGCTGGTGCTGGACGAGCCGATGTTGAGGTTG
Organism: Sideroxydans sp.; assembly: GCA_030823965.1. Classification (GTDB taxonomy): domain Bacteria; phylum Pseudomonadota; class Gammaproteobacteria; order Burkholderiales; family Gallionellaceae; genus Sideroxyarcus. The sequence continues at coordinate 10,657 of JAVBYP010000269.1, read as the reverse complement.
ACCACGTCGGCAGAGAGTTTCTTTGCCGCGATCTCGAAGGTGGTGCGGGTACGCGTGCTGTTCTCGAAGAAGATGTTGAAGATGGATTTGCCGTGGAGCAGCGGCACTTTCTTGATCTCGCCGCCTTCGGCGATGTTCACGAAGCCAGCCGCCTTGTCCAAGATGTCGCGCAGGATGCGCGCGGGAAGACCTTCGGTGCTCAACAGATGTTGAAGTTCACCGTGCTTATTTAACTGAGGATTATTCATGCGTAGATTCCTGCGCTGGGTTCATCAAAATACGCTTGCAGTATCTGCTGCGCGGCGTATTGGTCGATAAGAGACTTTTGCTTGCGGCCATGGATTCCTTCATCGTCTAACGCACTGCTTGCGGCGGCAGAAGTATAACGTTCATCGACCAGAATCGTCGGCAAATCGAAGCGCCCTTTGAGGCGGTTGGCGAAGCGGCGGCACAGGGCGGTCATCTCATGCGGGGTGCCGTCGTCGTTGCAGGGAAGTCCGACCACCAGCGCTACGGGCTGCCATTCTTTGAGCAGTGCCGCGATGGTGGTGAAGCGCACCTCGGTCTTCTCATCGTTGATGGTAGAGAGAGGGCGCGCGGTGCCGGAGATGTTGTTGCCCACGGAGATGCCGATGCGTTTAGTGCCGAAATCGAAAGCGAGGAAGGTGCCGGAAAGGGTCGAGGAAGACTGCCCGTCAGGCATGTCCAGCCTCTTCGGAAAGAGACGCGAAATCGACGCCGAGCAAGGCCATCGCCGCCGCCAATTTTTCATCTGCAGGTAGATCGAACAGGATGTGTTCGGTGGCGGGAACGCTCAACCAGGCATTGGCAGCCAGTTCTTGCTCTAACTGTCCTTCAGACCACCCCGCATAGCCAAGGGTGATGAGCAGGTTGCTGGGGCCAGTGCCTTCACCGACTGCCTGCAAGATGTCTTTGGAGGTGGTGAGTTCGACCTTGTCGTTCACCTTCAAGGTCGATTGCCACTGGCCACCAGCGTTGTGCAGCACGAAGCCACGGTCGGTCTGTACTGGACCGCCGAAATGCACGGGAATGTCTTCCAGTTCGGGCTGGGTGAGTGGCATGTTGATCTGGGCGAACAACTCACTCAGATTGAGGCTGATAGGGCGGTTCACCACGATACCCATCGCACCCTCGTCGTTGTGTTCGCACACATAGGTGAGCGACTTGGCGAAGAAGGGATCGGTCATCGCCGGCATGGCGATCAGGAAGTGGTTGGTGAGGTTCATACTGGACATGTCGCCATTGTAGCTTTTCAGGCTCCCCCCCACAATTGTCGGCACTTCTATAAACTCAAATCTCTGTCACCATACGGCGTTGCTCACAAAAAATGGCTCCTTACATATCAACCATATGCCGCGTCGCCATTTTTTGTTCGCGCCTTGTCTGGTTTAAGAGATTTGATTTCTAGAAGCGCCTGCGCCCATGACTAAAACATACCCAGTCTCACTATGTTGGTTTCGCCGTGACCTGCGCTTGCACGACCATGCTGCCTTGTATCACGCGCTGAAGGACAGCGCGGCAGTCCATTGCGTGTTCGTGTTCGACACCGACATCCTAGATGCCTTGCCCAACAAGGCTGATCGTCGTGTGGAGTTCATCTGGCGTAGCGTGCAGGAGCTGCATATCGAGTTGGAGAAGCTTGGTAGCACTTTGCATGTACTACACGGTAGCGTACGCAAGCTTGTCCCGCAGTTGGCAAAACGCCTCAAGGTGGGAGCGGTGTTTTGCAACCATGACTACGAGCCAGAGGCTATCCAGCGCGATGCGTTCGTTGCAGCTGAGCTTGCGAAGAACGACATCGAGATGCACGACTTCAAAGATCAAGTCATCTTTGAACGGGACGAGATATTGAACGGTTCGGGTAAACCGTTCGCTGTGTTCACGCCCTACAAGAACGCATGGTTGAAGAAGGTAGACGATCTCTATCTGCGCGCTTATCCAGTGGAGACGTATCTTGAAGCGCTGGCAAAGTGTGCACCAACGCCATTGCCTAGCTTGGAAGAGGTCGGTTTCAAGCCGACTAATCTGAGTGAGATGGCGTTGCCTTGTGGCATGTCGGGGGCGAGCAAGTTGTTCCAAGATTTTCAGCAACGCATAGATGAGTATCACGTGCGGCGCGATTTTCCTGCGGTGAAGGGTGTGTCCTACCTTTCCACACATCTGCGCTTCGGCACCATCTCCATCCGTACTTTGGCGAGTTATGCCCATCATTTGGGAGGGCAGGGTGCGCAGACATGGTTGTCTGAACTCATCTGGCGCGAGTTCTACCAGATGCTGCTGCATCACCATCCGCATGTCGTGAACCATGCCTACAAACCGCAGTTCGATGGGCTGGCGTGGCTGAACGACAAAGAAAAATTCGCGGCATGGTGCGCAGGCCGCACAGGTTATCCGCTGGTGGATGCCGGTATGCGCCAGCTCAATCAGACTGGTTTCATGCACAACCGCTTGCGTATGGTGACGGCATCGTTCCTGACCAAAGACTTGCAGATCGATTGGCGCTGGGGCGAGCGATATTTCGCCGAGCATCTGTTGGACTACGACTTGGCGGCGAACAACGGTGGTTGGCAGTGGAGCGCCTCGACGGGGTGTGATGCGCAACCTTGGTTCCGCATCTTCAATCCTGTTACCCAATCTGAACGCTTCGACCCCGCCGGAAAATTCATTCAGCGCTATGTGCCAGAGCTGGCAAATTGCCCTGAAAAATATATTCATGCACCGTGGAGGCTGACACCAAACGAGCAACAGCGATATGGAATAGTGATCGGCAAAGACTATCCCGCTCCCATCGTTGATCATGCACTCGCCAGAGAGCAGACATTGGAAATGTTCAAGGGGATCAAAACCTAGGGTGTCTCAATGGAGTGTTCGGTGCCTACGGCGCGTCGTTGGGAATCTCTAGCACGTTGCGAATGAGCGAAAAATGCCACACAAAAAGGCCAAGTAAGATCGCGCCTACGCCGCCCAGTCCGATAGCAGCACGCAGTCCGAAGTGTTCCCCGACATAGCCACCCAAAAGCGATCCCAGACCCGCTGGCAACATCGTGGCAAAACGCATGATGCTGGTCATTCTTCCCAATAATGGGGGGGGTGTCACCGATTGGCGAATGGCCAGCATGTTGCTAAAGATCAGCACGGTGCCGGCGCTGAAACAGAACAACATCACTTGGAATGAAACAAGTCCCCAGCCATTGCTGGGCGCCCAGGCGAGTTGCAACCAACCGATGCCGCTGATCAGGATGCCGGAGATGAAGCATGGTCCCGGCCCGATGCGGCGCGAGAGGCGGTGCCCGATGGTACTTGCCATGAGTGTCCCGATCCCCGCGAGGGAGAAACAGAGTCCATATTGATATTCGTTCAATCCCAAGGTTCGGGTTGCGAATAGGACTTGCACCACCATGGCAGTGGTCTGGCATATCTGCCATCCCCCCACGGTGATCGCCAAGACGACAAGCAGGCGCGTCTGCAGGACGAAACGCATTCCTTCGGTCAATTCATGCCAAAAATGCGCATTCTGTTTGGTGACGGGTGTTTCGGCCACGTGTAGACCGCGTAGAAGTGTCACGCTGGCAATAAGGAGAACACCGTTGGCCAGTAGCGCAAAGGGCGCGCCGATCAGCCTGATCAGCAGACCCGCAGTGCCGGGTCCGATGATCTCGGCCGAAGAAGTGGCGAGTGCATTCTTTGAATGAGCTTCCACCAGTTTCTGACGAGCCACGATCTGAGTAAGGACGATCTGGGATGCCGTACCCGAGATCACCGAGACACAGCCGGAAATGAATGCGGCCGCATACAGAAACTCCATGCCGAGCTGTCCCATAGACCATATCAACGTGATGCTGGCAAGCGTCATTGCCATGACGACTTCACCGGCGATGTAGACCGGTAATTTACGGACTCGATCCAGCCACACCCCGGATGGGAGCGATAACAACAGGAACGGCAAGATGCCGAACGCGCCAAGAAAACCGATCTGGGTCGGCGTCGCGTTCAACATTAGTGCGCTCATCAGAGCCAGTGCTATTGCGGTGATCTGCCCCGCGATAGAGCTAATCAGAATGGACAGCCAAATCCGCCGATAACTCCGATCGCGCCACAGATCTTCAGACGGTAACGTCAACATACATATGCTTTACGAATTTGAATTTGTTGGGAGACATACTGATTGCGCAACATTGACGCTGCAAATTCTAATCCAGCTGAGTGGATGTTTATTCTGAAGGGTTTGTTGGGCGCGATCCAAGGTGACTTCAATGGCTATATTCGAGCGGTATCAAGGTACGGCAGAAGCGCCATTGTTTTGGTTCCGAAAATCAAATGTTGCGGTTTTGGAGTTCGATACGCTTGCCGGAACAAAATATGACGACCAAGGGATCCAGAACATTGGCTGATATTTTTTGAAGCGGAATGATGACGCCACTAAGGTTTCATCATCCAGAAGCCAATCAGCGCCTAATCGGAATCAGGTCGACGCTACCCGACCTACAAAACGGGCGATGTGATCGAGCAACTCGTCTTCCTGGTAAGGTTTGCCTAGGTACTCGTTCACACCCAACTCCAGCGCATAGTTGCGATGTTTGTCGGCGGTGCGCGAGGTGATCATGATGATCGGCAGGCCCTTGGTCTTGCTGTCTTGACGCAGACGTTTGGCCAACTCGAAACCATCCATACGTGGCATCTCGATATCTAGCAACATGACCTGTGGCGAAATCTCGGTCAGTTGTTCCAGCGCATCCACACCATCCTTGGCGGTGACGACCAAGTAGCCAGAGCGTTCCAGCAAGCGGGTGGTGATCTTGCGTACGGTGAGCGAATCGTCCACCACCATCACCAAAGGTTTGACGCGCACGGCTTCTACAGTGACCGCCTTGGCGATCTTGCGTACCACCGCGATGCGTTGCGTGAATGCGACTGGGTTGATGATCAGGATGACCGAACCGCTGGCGGAGACGGTCGCCCCAGCGATGCCGGGTAGGCGGGCCAGTTGCGGCCCGATGTTCTTCACCACGACTTCTTGATTGCCCAACAACTCATCCACAGTTAGTGCGATGCGATGTTCACCGCTGCGCAGTAACAACACGGGGTTGTGTGGCTGGCTGATGAGTTCTGTCTGGTCATCGCCCAGCAAACGGGGTAGGTAATGCAGTGTGTATCGGCGTGATTGCCAATCCACATACTGTTGCTTGTAAGTGGCACTCAATTCAGCCAGTTTCAGTTGCTGCACGTGTTCGACCATGGTCGAAGGCAATGCATAGACCGATTGGCCTGCGCGCACTAGCAAGGTCTTGGTCACCGCCAAGGTCAGTGGCAAATGGATGCTGAAACGCACGCCTTGCCCCAGTTCGGAAGTGATGTCGACACGACCACCCAGCGCTGATATCTCACTACGCACCACATCCAAACCTACACCGCGACCTGATATCTCCGTCACTTCTTTCGCAGTGGAAAGTCCGGCAGTGAAGATGAGTTGCATCACTTGCTCGTCGCTGATGTCTTCATCGGCAGCGATGAGTCCGTTCTCTAAGGCTTTTTGACGGATGCGCGGGATGTCTAAGCCTGCGCCATCGTCGCTGAAATCGAATACGACTTCGTTACTCTCCTGCCGCAAAGCGAGACGTATCTCACCGATCGGTTCTTTGCCGTTTCGTGCGCGTAGCTCTGAGGTCTCCAGACCATGGGCGATAGCGTTGCGTAGCAAATGCTCGAAGGGAGCGGTCATCTTTTCCAGCACGCTACGGTCCAACTCGATCTCGGTGCCTGAAAGCTCCAAGTTCGCACGCTTGCCTAGCTCTTTGCCCGTTTGGCGAACGATGCGATAGAGGCGTTCACTGATGCTGGCGAAAGGCACCATGCGGATGCTCATCAGACCTTGTTGTAGGTCGCGGTTGAGTTGCGACTGCGCGTTCAATGCGGCGGAGGTCTCGTCCAGATTCTTCAGCAGTGCTTGTTGTACGGTCTGTACGTCATGCACGCTTTCGTTCATGAAACGCGTCAATTCTTGGAAGCGCGTGAAGCGGTCGAATTCCAGCGGATCGAACTGTTGCGAACTCTCTGGGGTGGTGGCGACACGCGCCTGCATCTGGCCTTCGGCCTGTATCTCGATCTCGCGCAATTGTTTGCGCAGTCGATTCACGCTGTCTGTCAGTTCGAGCACGCCGTTCTTGAATTCGCGCAACTCGGCTTCCACACGTGAACGCGCCACACTGACTTCGCCTGCTTCGTTGACCAGGCGGTCCACGGTGTCGGAACGGACACGTAACAACGCGGCTTGCATCGCACGCTCGGCACCCACTTCCAACACAGGTGCGGCGATAGGTGCGACGCTTGGTTCTGCCACGGCCTGAGGCACTTCGGTGGAAGTGGCGACCTGAGGTTCCTGCAATTCTTCGATGGCACGAGCGATACGGTCGAGATAGTTGTCCATCTCGTTCCATAGCTCTTCATCCAAAGCGTTCTTTGAGATGGCCTTGCTCACACGGTCTTCCACGCGGTGAGTCAACTCACCCAAGCGCATCGCGCCAGCCATGCGCGCACTGCCCTTCAAGGTATGCAAGCTACGCTGGAGGTTAAGGCCCAGTTGCGCATCATCAGGTGTCTCGCGCCATGCGCGAAGGGTCGTACCGATCTGCGGATAGAGCTCGTGGGCCTCTTCCAGGAAGATAGGCAATAACTGTTCATCGACCTCGTCGTGTACGCCGCGCTCTTTCTTGCTGCCATGCTGTATCTCGGCCAGTGCCTCTTCAACGACAGGCGCATCTACTTGTGGCACCTCTTCAAATGAGGGCTCGACGATGAGTGGCGTTTCGACGACTGCCTCGGTGAAAGTCGTTGCAGGGGCTGCAGGCGATTCTTGTTGAGTGATCACGATCTCTTTGTCTGCCGACAAACGCGCGATCAATTCGCTCTGTGATTGCGGTTCGATGTGTGCTCTGACGTCGGCACACAATTCATCTAGTCGGGTGATGACCTCGTTCAACAGGGAGAGCTGTGTGTCGCTGACCACGCCCGGCTTGTCGATGCGCACCTCTAGCCATTGTTCTAGTGTGTAGGCCAGTTCCGCGATGGCGGGGAAACCCATGGTGCGGTTGACACCAGCCAAGGTGTGGGCAGCTCGCATGAAATCGTAAGTGACGATGTGTTCGGTGTCTTCGTGTAGGGCGGCCAAGTGCGCCGTGAGCGCAGTGACATGTTCTGCCGCTTCTTCAGAGGCGATGCGGAACAACACTGGCGAGATGACGACGGAGCCGATCTGTACTTGCGCTTCCTCTTGTGGAATCTCTTCCACGATCTCTGGCACTGGTTCTTCTGGTTCTTGGACTTGAGGTAGTTCTTTGCCGTTCTCTATGCAATCAGCCACCGTGAGCAGATGCGAGGTGTCGATATGCGCGGTCGTCGCACCACTTTGCAACATATCCACCCAGTGCTGGAACAAGACCTCGGCATCGCCCACCATATCCAGCAATGCTGGTGTGGCAGGGACGTTCTCGGCCAGCCATTTGTTCATGGCACGCTCGACCGCCCAAGCGACCTCGCCTAGTTCGGTCAACCCCACCATACGACCACTACCCTTGAGGGTGTGGAAGGAGCGACGCATGGTCACCCAAGGTTCACGGCTATCCAGATGTAAACGTGAGATCTCCAGATTGGCGCGCAAGGTCTCCATGACTTCACGCGCTTCTTCTAGGAATACCTCCAGTAGCTCGGCGTCTTCGTCGCCAGAGCGGATGGAGACGCCAGCAGGGATGATGGATTCTTCAGCCTGTGCGGTCTCTGCAGGGGCTGGATTGGTCTTGATCTCGCTCAGTTCTTTCAAGGCAGAGACGAGTGCGACGGGGTCGGATTTCTGGCCGAGCGTGAGGCCGTGAACGTAACCATCCATCAAGCTGACGGCGGAAGCGACCGTACGCATCTCGTTCGCCGAAGGAGTGTCACCCTGTTGATAACGCTCTGTGATCTGTCGCAACGCCACGAGTAGCTGTTCCGCGATATCCAGCGAGAGGATGTGCAAGCCGCCTTGGACTTGGCTCAACAGGCGATTGACCTGTAACAATTCTGCCCGTTTGGCTGCGTTACCGAAGAAGGCGTTGAGGCTTTGTTCGATGTGTTGCAGATTGCTCTGCATCTCGGTCGCAAGTGGAGCCATCACTTCGCGTTGTTCCATCTCGCAATAGAGCGAGACCAAGCTAGAGAGTTTGTCAGCATCCTCCGGCATACGCATCATTCCAGCTTGCATGCGCATGCTGAGGATACGTGCTTGTTCGTGGAAGCCACTGCCCAGATGTTGATAGTGTTCGATACCACTGTTCAGTAACAGCAACGCCATTGCCATATCCATGGCGATACGTTGCGCACGGTCTGGATCGTCTGCATGGGATGCCGTGGTACTGATCTGTTTGCACAAGAACTGCAGGGTATTGCGATCGAGCTGTTCTGACAGCAGATAGAGCTGCTCGGTCTGAGTGGCGAAGCGGGTGCAGGCTGAGGCATCGTCGGCCACGCAGCGCTCCCACGTCTCATCCAGCACCGCCAGTTGCGCGCGCATGTTACTGAGCAATGCAGCGGTTTCGCTAGGCGGGAGAGGTGGCGATTCGGGGAGGAAATCTTCTAAGGCAAAGGCGACTTTGATGTCTTCGACGGTCTCGCTGACCGTATGGCTGCGCGCGACTAGATAGAGGATCTCACTCAGCGCAGCTTCTTCATCGAATGGGCTGTCGTCGATCAGTGAACGCATACGCTGGTCGATGCGACTGAGCGATTTTTTCACATTCAATTCGGGCGGCACACCATCGTGGGAGACGCAACTCAGAAATCCGCCAGCAGCCCACCAGAATGCACGCTGCGTATCTTGTGGGACACAGCCAAGTACGACACGAACCGCCGCCATCATGCTGTTCAACGCTTCGACCGTACCATCTTGGCGCAACCACTTGAGCAGGCCTTGCTGGTATTGCATGCGAGCACTCTTGATGCGCGCATTGGCATCTGTGAGTTGTGGCTCACTCAGTACTGAAGCGGGTAGTTCGATCTGTGAATCAGGGAAGAACAGGTCTACTTCGAACGCCATGTCCAAGCCGCGAGCCTGATGTAATTCCTGATACTCATTGAAAAGTCGTAGTGTGGCATTGGGTGCGCCAGCAGCGATGGCATCCAGATAGTGCGTCAGACCGAACAGTGCGCGACGGATAGCATCTTGGCGCATCGGGCTCGAGTCTTGTGGGCGTGAGGAGAGCTCTTTCAGCAAGGTCTCGAACTCGGTGCAGAACACCACCAATCCGCGCATTGGCAACATCTGTAGTACACCGGTGAAACGGTGCAGTTCCGACAACGCGGAATTCAAGGAGTCGATGTCGCTTCCTGTCGCAAAGAAGCTTTCCAGCGCAAGACTGATCTCGGCCAACGAGCTATCTAGCTCGGATTTGACCGAAAGCAACTGCATAGAATTGAAAGACGCGGTCACACAGATCCTTACAGTTTGAAGCCGGTTACTGAGCTATTCAGTTCTTTCGCCAGACCCTCCAACTGCGCGACAGAAGCGCTGGTCAGCTGCGTACCCTTGGATGTTTGTTCCGTGATCTTCAAGATGTCGGCCATCACGTTCGCAACCTCTTGCGCCATGTCGGTCTGTACTTGCGTAGATACCGAGATACTGTTCACAAGGTCGGTCAGTTCGCGTGTGGAGCGCTCAATCTCTTGTAGTGATTTACCTGCCTCATCAGAAAGCTTCGCACCTTCGACCACACCCTGCGTGCTCTTTTCCATCGCCGCGACCGCATCTTGCGTGTCGCCCTGAATCGTTTTGACTAGCAAACCGATCTGCTTGGTCGCCTCGCCTGAACGTTCAGCGAGGCGCTGAACTTCTTCCGCAACCACCGCGAAGCCACGGCCCGCTTCACCGGCGGAAGCCGCTTGGATCGCCGCATTCAGCGCCAACACGTTGGTCTGTTCCGTGATGTCCGAGATCAGGTCCACGATCTCACCGATCTCCTGTGAACTTTCGCCCAGACGTTTGATGCGCTTGGAAGTCTCTTGGATCTGCTCGCGGATACCATCCATACCTGCCACTGAGTTCTGCACGGCGCGTGCGCCTTGCTCGGTCACTTCCAGTGTGCGTCGCGCCACTTCAGAAGATTGTGTAGCGCTGCTATCTACCTCTTGGATGGACTTGGTCATCAACTCGACCGCGCCTCCGGCATCACGGATCTCGGCTGCTTGCTTTTGTGTCGCGATGAGCAATCCCTTGGTCACAGTGCCTGCTTCGGTGGTCGCTTGGGTGACCTGTTGCGATGCTGAGATGACGCGCGAGACAAGTTTTCTCAATTCGTCAGTCGTGTAGTTGATGGAATCTGCGATGGCGCCGGTGATGTCTTCAGTCACCGTGGCTTTGGTGGTCAAGTCGCCGTCGGCAAGATCCGACAGTTCGTTCATCAGACGCAGAATCGCTTGCTGGTTCTGGCGATTGATACGAGCTGCTTCACGCTCACGACGTTGCGCTTCATCAAGGTAGATCTTCGACAACAGCAATAGGAGCAATAGCAACATGCCGCCCGAGAATCCCACGACGAAACTGGAAGCCCGACCCGAACTGGCATCTTCGTAGCTGTTCACCAGTTTTTGTGTGACTGCGAGCATCTGCTCA
>JAVBYP010000001.1 GCA_030823965.1 Sideroxydans sp. | reverse complement strand
AAGTGTACTTTCTGCTGGTATAAAAAAGAAATCTAAATACGTTTGATATGGAGTCGGATAATAAGCTTCTTTTTTTGATATTGCATCTTTCCAGGTTTCTATCTCTGTTTCTAACTCTATTTTTAGTAAACTATCTGCTTCTTCTTTTTTCTTTGCCTTTTTAGAAATAGCGCTTATATTTTCGTAATCATACGAAACCAATACAGGATGAACCAGTATTCTCTGTTGGTTATCGCCACTAATTATTTGCAATACCGTATCTATCGCTTCTGCATCTAACCCCCTTTCCCTTGGGTACTTCCGAGCAATATACAATTCATGCTCATATGGCCCAGCAGAATCATGAAACCTTTGAAGTGAGGCGATTGCACTAGCAACACCTCCTTTAAGGCGCTTATGAATTTTAGACTCGCCAATCAAAAGAGCGGTTTCTCCTTGGTATTCACCTACGAATAAACCATCTGCCCCTTTCACTTGATCGTTTGGGTTTGATAAGTCTTTCAGCTTATAGCCCATAAGGGGAGTTTTAAATGCCGCTTCAACCAAAAAATAAAGCAACATTTCTCCTAACTTGCCATCGCTCACAGGAGAAATATCGCCAAACTTATCCCGCGCTTTGCGCCAGTCAATATCATCAGGCCGCTCTCTTTCAGGAAACACATACTTCAACATTAAACGAGCAAGCTCCTCGATCACCGCACTCCAACGCTGCTGAGTCCCAACAAAAGGTAATGAATACCCTCTGATTTGGAGTTTAGCCTCAGAATGTCTCCCTTGTTCAATGAACAAGGAAGTGAGCTTGTCGCAGTCCACGGTAAGCAACCTTTCCCAATTGATAGGCAACGGCAACTCCTCCATCAAATTATGCATGCTATAAAATTCGTTATCCAAATTACATGAAAATGTACATCGCTGAATAATTGGAGTAGCTTCTGAAAAATTGCTGATATCCCGGTGGATCACGGTCACTCAAGCAGCATACCCGAACCGAAAACGCAGCCAACCTTTTGGTCACAATTTCTCTTCCCTAAGGAGCTAATTCTATGGACAAAAAGGCAAGCGCCGAGCTTCACACCGTTACTGGCATAAACGATTTTACCAACCTCACGCCAAAACAGCACGACCAGCTACTCACTCAATTCTTCAATAAAGAGCTTACGCCCCAAGTGTTTGCGGCGTTGATAGAGCTAGCGCCAACAATCCTAGCCTCACTAAATGAGTTCATAAAACTAGCGATTAGTCAGGTAGAAAACGCAGGAAAAGCTCAACTGGCAGCACTTGATGCTTTGAAACAATTGGCAACCACGGTGGATGGTTTGAAAGAAGTAGCTTTGCAGTGCAAATCCGACAAATGCAGAATGAAAATTGCTTCCGACATCGTGCAAGCTTCCAACGAAATTGCGGCAACAATTAATAAGATCAATGAACAAAACAATTCTTTTTGGCGGAAATTCTGGGAAACTAATGGAAAGGCTGTAGCTACAATTCTAGGGGGAGCAATAGTTATTATAGCTGCTAACGCTGTCACAAGCTCACCAAAAAATCAAAAATCCTAATTTAGCAGACTGTTATATGGATTTCGATTACGGACTCTCCTGCGAAGCCATAAGCCGTCCGCGTGTGTGAACTTCGGGGGGTACCCAGGGGCGGACGAATAGGGATGCTGCGAGCCTGTGAGGAGCGTTATATCCTGCTCAAGAGCCAGGATACCCCGCCACATGTTTCCTCTTGCCGTATGACAAGCACAGATATACACGTGCCATCCGAGCCTGTTGCGCCTGTGTAACCCGCCCTTGGTTTAATGGGCCAAATGGCTTGGGTCACAATAGAGTCACCAAAAAAGTCAGGCGGTTACATCGTTTATGATGTAACCGCCTGACTTTTTTGGTAGCGGGCCAGGATTTGAACCTACGACCTTCGGGTATGGGCCCAACAAACCAGCGATATACTCCTGTTGAAGGCTATCCCCGGACCAGCAACACAAGCAACATGCTTGAATATACAAATAAATTTCAGAGTGCACGGAATTGAATACCCAAATTGATACTTGATATTGTCACATTGCGACAAGTGCGGAGTCCCAAAACTATCCTCCAAACAGATAGTTTTGCAATCACCAGTCAAGGCCTTTGAATCCGCCTAGCCAGGAACTTCCCACACAACAGACTCATAAGCTCTAGTCTAGACACAGCACCACAATTTTGCGTTTTAAGAGCCTTCAGTGGTGCTGTGGCTTCGCAGTAATAGGCCGGTGAACTCGCAAATTCGCTTCGAAAAGCAAAGTATTTCACTGCGATTTGGAGACATGCAAAATTACCAATGAGCATGAGTAGACACCATTATTACACGTGATCTACAGATATGAGTTGTGATGTAGGCACCATGTGGTTCAAGGATATGGTCAAACGGTTCCCGATATTTCAGCAATTATCCAGTTAACAACTTCATTCCTGCCAGACAACGGAGGTCTCAGCTCCATAATTCCTCTAAAATTTGCATCATGAAATGCACTAGAGAACCATTCTGCGCAGTCTTCTGAGGCACGCGGAGCGATCAAATATGTATGCCTTGGGGCACCGCCCAACTCACTCCAAACGAGAGCGTCTCGATAGATATGAACGGATGAAAACGCATCCCCTAGGTTGTTGCGCCCAACTCGATACTTTGCGTCTAGGCAAGCCCACCACCCAGTCCCACTTGCTGGCCGCCATGATATTACGATGTCCGGACGGCGTTCCGAAGAGAGTGACCACCGAACCACATTATTACGTGAAAAGTAGCCAGGGAATACGGGATTGAACTCCAGCAGGATCCGTGAGGAATTGGGGGCTGTCCCGAGCGCCCAGGCGCCCGATCCAGAACTACCCAAGTCCAGGATTTTTTCGAATCCATGACTCTTCCATTTCCAACCGGGAAGAGCTTGCCTTAGCCCATCCTGCAATGCCAAAAAACACCAGATTTCGTAGATTTCAAAGCTTGGCCGGACAGGAGCGCCGAGGTGGCAAGCATCATTGTCGAGGCGGAACCGAGGTGAAACGAAAAGTCGTCCAAGGTTGTGGAACCGCGAATATATAGGGTCGTCATGAACAACGAGCAGAGCCGCTTCACTCAGCGGCTGAGGTTGCAGGCACTGAAGAGACGAGCGGCGAAGCACCAGTTTGACAGTCGCTGCAGCTTTGTCTAGCGCATCCGCCCTTGCATGACACCAGGGATTGTTGTCGTTGCCTTGATTGCTTTCGGCCATCATGCGCAAAAACACAGCGGTGGAAGCCAGCGCATTGGCTGCTTGTCGGGCAAGCCAAACCACGTAGCGATTAGCTGGATGGTCGATGGTTTCCATCACCTGCCTGATTGGTAAACGCGGTTCTTCTCCAATCAATTCCAGACGCTTCCATGGATCGAGCCATGTGCCAACATCAGGATGCCGACTGACCCAGGCCACAGCCTCGCGTCCTGCTTTGCGGATGTTTCGAAGTTCCATGTCTGCCCAATAACCAACGTCCTGAGTGCGTGGTATCGAGCAAATGGCAAGCAGACTGCCCACGAGGGAGGATACCAGCGGCAACAGTGCAACAGCCAAGAATTGTGGCGAAGCACCTTCCCCATTCTCAACACTTCCTAACAGCCCACCTTCCATGCCGACACTGCAGCCGCTCAGCCAGGCTTCGATGTCCGATAGTATGGCCTGCCACTCCCCCTGGCGCAGTTTGTGGGCAGATGGGCTGACTCGAATTGGAAACTGTACTTCCCCGGCATTAGACTCAACACGCAGAACACTGTTCCCAACCCAGAAACCGCATTGAAGCGTAAACCGCCCAGGAGATAGGGCCCCTAGGGGCAATCGATCAAGCCACGCCCGAACATCACCTGTCGAATTGACGACCAACTCATATGAGGTGTTCTCCTCCAGATGAAGACTGCCTGACACAGGCCCTATCCGAATCCCGTCACGTAGCACATCGCAGGGTATCATGCCCAAAATCTCGTAATCCCGGTGGCGGCTAACTGCTGCTGCATAACTTTTACCTTGTCTGCGCTTTTGCCGAGATCATGCTCTCGGCAGACACGCTCAACTCCAGCCAAGGCATTAACGAAGGGCGGGTTCTCCTCTCCACGTATTCTCGGCAAAACTTTCGAAAAAATCGCCTGGTCGAGCAACTCACAAATATCGGACTCGCCACCGAGGCCATTGTCCGCACAGCTTCTGACAAAAGCAAGGAGCTCCTCTGCTACTCGATATCCAAAGTGTCTGCGGATCGGCTTCAGCTCCTCCTGTAACTGGAGCAATAAAGCTTCAACAAAGGGAAGGCGCAGTTCAACCGGTTTACGATCAAAAAATTCTTCGAGCGACACATCCCAAAATTCAAATGTAAACGCCCTATCCAACACCTTGTCACTAAACGGGTGAGTTGTTTCGTCCATGTTTACAGTCCCACCGACGAATAGGTTACGGGGCCACGGGACTGACGGAGGAACATCGTTGACATGTTCATCGTTGGAATGGAGGACCAAAGCCCCATCAATTTCCATCGCAGAAAGAAACGGAGCGAAATACTTTTCCACTCGAGCCATGTTCATTTCGTCTAAGATGAGGAAGTAGGGCAGTCCGGGATTATGAGCCGCGCCAAGGACAACTCGCAATCCTGGTTCAGCTTGGAACGTAGGGTCGGCATGCAAGGCATTAAGGTAGCCGAGCAGTCCTGACGGGTCACGCCAATCTGGAGAAACGGCAACAACAGCGCAGTGCTCATCCGGGTCGAGCCCACTGAGAGTACAGTAAATTCGGGCGTAGTGCCGCAGCAACGCTGTTTTGCCAGTTCCCGATAGCCCGGAAAGAATAACAAAACGCTTGTTCTTCAAACAATGCCACGCGACATGTAGGGATTGAATCTGTGTGCCTGAAAACACGTATTTGGCAAGGTCAGGATCAGTTGCAAAGCAGTCGACCACCTGTTGTAAACTTGGCCATGGCCTAGCCTCAACAGCTTTGTCATGACTAAGTGAAGTGACCGTAGATGTTTGCAGTGCAGGGATCTGGAGGGTGCCAGGCAATGCAGATGCCCAATATCGACCATACGCTGTAATATTGTATTGGACATCATCCGTGATCAGGCCAAGTGACTTAATCCAAGCGGTTATAGAACTAGTAGCAAAATCTGTAGTCCACTGAGGATATATGCTCCTGAGATACTCAAATATTGACTTTTTCTCTACTGGAGATTTGCCAGAAATATATTGTAAGGCATGCGCGACACCGAATACTCTCTCTAACATGTTCCTAACAAGTTGGTTCGGAATTTCTTCTTCTAGGAATATCTCTCCTGCCTTGCTTGGATGCCATAGACCGCCATCAAGCGGTTCAATTAGCCCAATTCTCCTGATATTACTGAATACATTCCTGCATGACTGTGGTGAGTATTTTCCAAAATAAATACTGTTTCGAGCTAAATCAACAAATTCATCTCGCTCAACCCCTCCCAAGGTCATGCTCACAGCTTCACGATATCCATCCATATATCCACTTGTTGCGGATATTCCTTTGAGCTGCTTGCTCGAGGGCCACAACTCCAAAATGGGTCTTTCCTCGGCTGCGGCGATATCTTCTGGCGAGCCATACCTATCCCTCCAGTATGGCTCGTTGCGAAAGCGATCATAGTCTTGTTTCTGACCATCGAACGCAAATGCGATCAAAGCATCAGCGAGCCATGAAGATCCCTGAACAACTTTCCATACGGCAGGCTGGTAAGTAAAAAAATACCATTCTCGAACTGGATCGACGATGGTCCAGTCGACTTGTATGACATGTCCATCCCCCTTGTTGGCGGTGATTGTGCCCACTGCTTTTATGCTCATTACAGAGACTGCGCGATCTCGATTGTCAAAAGGTAAGCCATGCTTGCGTGTATAGCTTGCCTTGATCGCGATACGCTCACCAACGGTCATTGATTGAACACGTTCGATGAACTTATCTTCATACCCATTCTCCCAGGTTCCGCCCGAGATGAATCGCTCTGACTGATCTTCTCCACCCCAAGTCGCGCCGACAAACCAGTATGCCTTTTGCGGAGTATCCATTCATGTGTCCACTTGTTGACGTTTTCACTATTTACTGTCTAGCATGGCCGTTACCGCCTCTTGCCTCTCCTCTCTGCCATTTTCAATCATTACAGCAAGCACATGTTAATCTCGCACGGAGATGCCGAAAGGACAGGATGTACAAAATCATATTGCGAACGCTTTTCCGCAATCTTGCGGTCACACAACCAACCAAGATCTGTCGACAGGCTCGCTAACATTGGTACAACAGCAGTATTGTAAACAGAAAATAACCGTTCAATAAACTGTAATTTCTAACATTAAAGAATACCATCAAAA
Source organism: Sideroxydans sp. (assembly GCA_030823965.1). Classification (GTDB taxonomy): domain Bacteria; phylum Pseudomonadota; class Gammaproteobacteria; order Burkholderiales; family Gallionellaceae; genus Sideroxyarcus. The sequence continues at coordinate 13,036 of JAVBYP010000001.1, read as the reverse complement.
CTTATAAGGCCATTCTTTAATATAAAATTCTTTAGAACCCAGGCACTTTTGAAACTGAGGGCATGACGATATGAATTTGCTGTTACATGTATGATATCTTTCTGCTAATAACCTTGACAGTATTGGCTTTACGCGTGTCACTACGTCGTCACCATCCCGGACAAGCATAAATATAATCGTCTGATTTATGTGCGGATCTCTTGCCAGCGAGCGCACTTCATCATGGTAATAATCTTTCCAGTTAGACTCTAACAGCGACAAGTATATATGATCCTCATATATTAGCGGCATATCTTGTTGCGCCGCGACAATCCTGTAGTTTGCGCAAATAATCCGATATGCATCAAGAAAAATGCTGCTGCTTACTGATGTTTTTGCTCTAATCAGATGATATTCTGTATCAAATTTTCCAACTAAGGTACATGCGTCGAGATATTCTCCTGTAAAATATCCAATAAACTCCCAGAGATCGAACGTTTGCTGTAAGTGTATAAGCTGTGTATTTGTATCACCGTCAAATTCACTTTCGATTTGCACATTCATTTTGCAGGTTAGCAAATTGTACATTTAGACCTCACAGCTGTTTCTACTATTCTTTTCCCACGACAGTGTCATACAGCCCGTAGTGACTCAACCCCTCGTGGCTTTCGACTCCCGTGTAACGGAGCGAAGCGTCTTCATAGCGGCGAAACGCGAAAACGGCCTGGTTCATCTGCTCGGTGTTGAACACCTTCAGTTGAACAAGGAGGTGGAAGTCCTTCACCGTCAGGCCGGTGACCGCCAGAAACAAGTCCGGCTCAAGTTTGGTGATGACATCCTGGAGGGTGTTCTCGCGGAAGTCCGTCAGGTACATGAAGGCGGGGATGCGCGTGGCGAACTTGATCAGCTTCTCCTGGACGAGCTTTCGCTTGGACTTGTATTCCTTCTCCTCATCGGTCAACGCCTTCTTTTCCTTCGCCGTCAGAGATTCGTCCTTGCCCTTGTTCTTGAGTTCTTTGACCTTCTCGCTCTTGTTGATGATTGTCTCAATGACATTGTCGCCGAGCGAGCGCCAACCTTCGATGCGCTCAACGGCAGCCATTGCCTCGGGATTGTCCAGGATGCGGCGCAACGTGTCGTTGTCCACGTTCACCAGCAGGGCTGATTCCCATTTGCGGGCCAGAAGCGTGGCTGAGGTGCCTGCCATGGCGATGTCCAGAATGCCGCCTGCGTCGATTTGCGTCATGTTCGCCCCGTCGTAGGCGAGCACGGGCAAAAAGGACACGAGTTCCTTGACGGCGTTCTCCGGGTTCGGTTCGCTTGGCGAGAGGCCTATCCCGTATTCGGAAAGTTGCCGCAACGCACGGGTGGGCGCGAAATCGAAGACGAAGCAGACCGGCTTGAGGATTTCCTCTTCGTTCGGGTTGTCGCCGTTGGGGTTTTTGATGGACCACGGCGATTGCACCCGGAAGGCGGCCTGAAAGTAGGTCTCAGGCGACTTCAGGTTGCGGAGCATCAGGATCGAGGACCACTGCGGCACGGTGACGCCAGTCGTGAGCTTTCCGCACGAAAGCGTGATGGTATTTGTCTCGAATCCGGTTTTTATGGCTGAACGCACGGGCGGCAACGCATCAAGCCCTATGCCCGCCGATGCGCCTGCTGCGAGGACGACCGTGTAACCGCGCCAGAACGCGTTGTGTTTTTCCGTCAGCAAGTTCGACATGGCGTGGCAGGCGGCAACGTTCGGCAGAAACCAAAATGAGTGCTGGAGGTAGGGCAGCAGGCGAACATCCGAGTACGGAAACGGCGGTCGTGTTCCTGTTTTGAGGCTCTCAACCGTTTGCGACACATGTGAGCCACGAATGATGTCCAGCCATTTCTGGACATCGTCCTTGTGCTTGAATTGTGCCCCCCTGCCCGAACCAGTGGCCGAGAAAAATTCGTTGAGGTCGAACTCGTCGAACTCGCCAGCACTGGCGATTGCCAGCAACTCGTCTGGCATTTGATATGTGAGCAAGCGCATCTGTGGCAGCGCACCATAGGGGTTCCGCTTGCCGGGGTTCTTGGCGGCGAACCCCTCCTTGGCGCGCTGTTCGTCGGTGTAGGTCCAGTTGAAGATCTGCTCTTCGATGAACTCGCCCGTGGCCAGCGCCTTGAATGGCGTGCCGGAGAGATAGAGATACGCCTTGGTCGTGATTGGCAGGAACTCATGTTCCTTCTCCGAGAGCACGCCGAGGCCTTCATTCATCGCTTCCAAGCCGATGGCGTATTCGAGCTTGGATTCCTTTTTGGCGATCGTCTCGTCCTCGCCCTCGAAAAGCTCCTTTGCGGTCTCGCGCCACGCCCCAAAGTGGTACTCGTCAAAGACCACCAAATCCCAATTTACAGCGTGCAGCCATTCGTTCTTGGGCTTGATGTTCCCCGCGTCGTCGCGTCCGAGAAGGTCTTGGAAGGAACCGAAATAGACCACCGGCTTTTTGGGGTCGACTTTGGTCGGATCACCTTCGGACTTGCGCGAGAGATACTGCCAACCGTCGAAGTCGGCGTGGGACTCAAGGTCCGTCTGCCAGGCATCCTCGACGGCAGGCTTGAAGGTCACCACGAGTACGCGTTTGGCCCCGAGCTTCTTCGCCAGTTGGTAGGCGGTGAAAGTCTTGCCGAAGCGCATCTTGGCATTCCAGAGGAAACGCGGGACCGCGTGCATGTTCTCACTCCATATGGAATGAAAATAGGCATGCGTCTTGTTCACGGCGTCGGCTTGCTCCCGCCGCATCTGGAACGTTTCACTATGGGTACCGGCGAACTGCTGGCCTGTGCGGAGTTCGGTGAGCACGGTCCGGACATCGGCGACCGAGCACCGCATCCATTCCAACTCGACTTTCTCGAACCCTTTCTTGGCGAGCGCCCTATGCACCTGGTGGTCGGTGAAGAGCGTCCCGTCGTCGCGCGCGGCGGATTCGTCCAGCAGGATCTTGAAGTTCTTGATGGCGGCGGTCTTGAGCTGCTCGGCAATGCGCTGCTTCACATTCCGGGTTGTCTGCCCCACCTTGAGAAGACCGGCGTGCGCCTTGTCGTCAATGGCGTAGGCGTAAATCCGTGGCCGGGCTTCTGGCTTGGGTGCGAGGATTTCTTCAATGGCCCTAGTCATCGTCAGAGGCTCCGTTGAGGTCCATCGGTCGGACAACAGTCTCTATGAACGCAATCTCGCTGGCGGAGATGCCGTACTTCTCGTAGAGGGCCTCGTCAGTCCACCGCTTCGTCCACTCCTGGGTCGGCACGAAGGTGTAAACCTTGCGCGTTGTGTGTTGGGATGGCTTGTGCAAGAGAATCAGGAGCCGAGTCAGTCGACAGGAGAGGTAAGACAAGGCGCTTTGGGCGTGATTCTTCGAGTCGAACGGACCAATGCAGAGGTAGGTTTCCGACGAGATGGCACCGGGCTCCCCGACGAATGGCGTGCTGATAATCCTGTGCGGGTAGGTGTCTTTGTTGCCGGTTCCCGGAGCAGCGTAACCTGCGAATAGCTTCCACTTGTCGATGAGGTCAGTGTTGGCCGAAATTGATTTTCTGGCGACGTAACCTGTGCCTCCGTTCTGATAGACCAGAACGTCCCCCGCGTCTTTGGTCGCCTTGCCCTTGAACTTTGTTTCAAGTCCAAAGGGCTTTCTGGAACTCACCAGTTGGTCGAAACGTTTGCTTTCAGGCAACGCAAGCGATTGGCTCTCTCCACTTTCCACAGCAACGACCTTCTTGAGAATCGACAGGCCCTCATTAAAGCGGATGAACACGTCCACGCCTTCTTCAAGAAGTTGGCGAGTGGCTGTCGACAGGGTTTCGCTCTTGAAATTCGTGGTGACGCGGCATGGCCCCGGATTTTCCCGGTCCCACAGAAAGAAGCAAACTCCGCCCTTGAGACCCACCCCAGGAAACACGTCTGCCGCGCTGAGGAAGTCGTCAATTGAGCGTAGGCGATTATCGGAGAGCATCGACTGCCGGAATTCATCAAGGCCCTTGCCACCCGCGAACCAACGGGCAGGAATGACCATCGACAGGTACCGCGGCTCCAGAGTCTTCGCCTGCTCCACGAAGTGCTGGTAGATGGGCGCAGCACTCGTCCCAAAACCATCATCACTCAATTGGTACGGCGGGTTGCCGATGATTACGTCGAACTGCATGTCTCCTCCAAAGAGCTCGGTCACCTGCGTTTTGACGTCGCTGGTGTGGATGAACGCATACGCGTGGGTTTCAAGATCCTCTCCACGGTCAAGAGCTTTCTTGCTTGCGCCACAGTACGTGCATCTGTCGCCGTCCCACGTGTGCTCGGTGCGCTCGAACCAGATGTTGCCGTGGTCGCTGGTGAAGGCCTGGGCGATGGAGTGTTTCCCGGTCGCGTGCTTCGAGCAATAGACGCTCCGGCGTGCCAACATGCTTGTCAGTTGCGTGATGCCAATGCCGAACACCTGCTTGGTTAGGATGTGATCGACTCGTTTCTGTAGGTCAGGAATCTCGGTCGCCAATCCTTTCGTAAGACGGCTGGTGATTTCGCGGAGAAAGACCCCGGACTTCGTGCAGGGGTCCAAGAATCGCACCGCCGAGTCCGCCCATATGCTCGCGCCACCGTGAGCTTGCGCCCATGCCTCCGCGATGGTGTCCAGCATCCTGTTGGCGAACTCGGGCGGCGTGAACACCTCATCGTTCGAGAGGTTCGCAATGCACGTCAGCACATCCGGATTGCGGCCCCGGAGCGAAAAGCTTGCCTGGCTGCTCATATGAACTCCTCCGGCGAAGCGGATGCAATCTCACTCACCGACATCGGCGGGTAGGTTTTCACTGGCGAGAAGATTTCATGTTTGGCGACATCGGCGAAGAGCGAACCTTTTTGGTTGAGCATCGACGATTTGGAGAGGGCGTCAAAGCGAAAGTCACGGCGTTGGAATTTTCCCTTTCCGAGGTAGCCCCATTCGGCAAAGGTGATGGGTTCGCCGTCTGTGGCGCGCATCGTCAGGGCATCGCCGTGGACGAGGTTTTGCGAAAGCACGTAGAAGGCGGCGCGATAGAAATCGTCCGGCTCCTCAAGCTTCAAGTAGTCGGCGAAAATCACCAGCATGTTTGCCCGGCATTCCGCGATGTTGTCGGACAAAAGCTCAATGCCGTACGTGCACATCAGCGCAAGGAGGGCGTAGTGCCGCTTTTCAAAGTCGGATTTCCCGAACTTGAGTTCGGCTGCCGCGAGCTTGCGCTGAAGGATTCGGACGAGGAAGTTGCCGCTCCCGCAGGCTGGCTCCAAGAAGCGCGAGTCGATGCGCTCTGACTCGCCCTTGACGAGATCGAGCATGGCTTCGACCATCCAAGCGGGGGTGAACACCTCCCCGTGGTCGGCAATGCGCTGTTTTGACTTGATGAGAGTCATGAAACGAAATCTCTTTGGAAAAAAAACATCACGTAAAGTCCCCCTGTGCGGTTGTGGCTAACACCTGGAGCGTCGGAACTGTCGGTGCGGAGCAAGTTTTCTGTTCCCCCTGGCTGTGGTCACTAAGACATCGAACCACCCCAACCAGAGTGGCGCACGGTATACGCAAAACGCTTTTTAGTCTAAAAAACGTTGCGTCAGGTGGTCTAGTTTCGTCAAGCGCGAAGGGGAACCTGCCCCCTAAACTGGAGCCAGGAATTTTGTTTACCCCTCTCCATCCTAGTGGGTTAGCGCCCAGTTGACTTGCTTGGGGAGTAAATTTGTCCGGTATGGATATTGGTGCGGACCCTCCATAGCCATCTGTTTGCATCGGAGAGGATAGAGGTACCTTCTTAGGCATCAAAGATTCCTGAGTCATTCTGCATTATAGCTATTTTATTTACTTATTCTAGCAAATTCGAATCCCCACCCTCCCCAAAAAATTCAACACCATCCAAAGACGTCCAACTTCGTCTAACGCCGTCCGGACTGGACCCCTCTCACAGGGACAGAATATGGGGCACTGAGCAATATAGTGCCCTGCCCTACCCTACCTTGATAGCCAATTAGCCAACACATTCGACAGAGGCCTCGGCAATTAAACTTGACCGAATTTCTTCCATCAAGGGGACCAGTCCGCTGAGACAACATTCACATTACTGCCTGTCATAAGCGATCGTGCATTTGTGTGACCTGTAGGCAACAACCAGCAGCGACAAGTCGTACCAGCAATATGCCCCCTCAAGGTACTGCGGCAATTGATCTTGGGCTACTCCTTCCAGTACCCTCGCCGTTGTAGCCGAAAGAAGTACATCATGCGTTACAAAAGCGTGCACCCCAGGCCGTTGACCAGATACCGCGAGCATGTGCCTAATCAGTTCTCGAGCAGCCCTGTCCGGGTGAACCATGCCGGGAAGAGCCTGGTCAGCGGTCGCCATGTGACGCATGACGCCCTCGTTGCCCATTTTCTGCCAATTCGTCCAAGCAACTTGAGGGTTTTCTACAAAGATTCCTGGATCTCCCAGCAGCCGGTCATTTTGAATCTCGAGATCGACTTCAGCTCCCCTACGGATACCTTCTGCTGTTTGTACGCACCGGAGCAAGGGGCTTGTTCTCAGGGTCTTCAGTCGGCCTTTTAGATGCACCCCAAACTCGTAAGAGCAGAAAGCTCCCCATTGGGTCAGCGGTGTCTCATGGCCAACATTGTCAGGCGAAATTGGCTCCCGTTCTGCATGCCTGAGCAAGAGCGCTACCGGGCGATCTGGCGGCAATCTTTTTAGTCCTTCAAGGAGGGCTGGAGGGATGCCTGTGTCATTTTCACTCATTGAACACCTCCGATGAGAAGAGTCGGCAGAGCAATGATTTGTCTTATGGCTGTGGGGCAGGCCGGAGTTCGACGAGAGTGTTTCCTCGCTCATCGATGACATCCAGCCCGCCATCGAAGCGCTCGACCCGAGCCTGTCCGTTGTAGAAAGGCTCAACTGCTGCGAAGCGACGGGCATAGACTGGCACTCCATGCCGGTTCACGTGCATCCAACCATTAGCATCACGTGCTCGAGCGAAGCCCTTGTGAAACACATCCAAGTCAAAGAACCACAGACCGTGCAGTATGTTACCCGACGTATCAAGGTGCGTTGAATGACCGTGTTCGTTTTGGACAACACAAACGCCGTCTTTGTAGTCACCAGCATATCGCCAGAGTGTGGAATATGATTTCACTCCATTGGGGGATATATGTAGGTAGTCCCCGCCAACTATTCTGACTGCGCTGCGACCCCCCTGAAAATTCCCACACCATTCATAGCGCTCAGGGTAGGTGTCCTGACCCAAGGCATCAATATGATGCCAGCCATCGTCTGCGATGACAGCGGCGAGACCTTCATAGAAACCGAAGGTGCGTTTGAATCGACGTGAGTAGGCAGCTTCCCCATCCTCACGGATGTGCCATGCTTGGCCAGCGCGGCAAACGGGTGCTAGGCCCGGAGCGTGAAACTTCAGCACCGCATCGAAGCGTTCCGGGTATGCTGCCGTTCCCTGATGTTCATGATGGGATCCGTCCGATGCAACAGTCAGGTCCTTCCAGTCCATCACGCTACCTCCGAAGGCTTGCGCATATTGCAACTTATGCACAGCGTGTTATTCCGGTAGGTTCCGACTAGTGATCGATAGCTGTCGCCTCTCCATATATCCATCAAAGAGTGGTCATTCAGGTTGCCAAATTCTCCCAGTGTTCTCCGCTGCGCAGCCGGTGCGCAGCAAGGATCGAATCGCCCCTGAGCACTTACCCACGCTTCTTGCCCGAGAAATGGACATGAGCCGCCAGGCGTAAATTCGGTCAAGGCGTTTGTCGCAAGCGGGAAAATGTTTTCCAGAAGGATAGAGGTCCCGTTAGATCGTGGATTCTCGCTCGCAACGCGACGGGCAGAGTGGACGGATTTGTTCCAACGAGTGATGGCCTCAGCACTTCGCCTCATTGAGAGATTCTCGATTTCTGGGAAGTGCACCCAAAGATGATGACCTTTTACGCGATCAACCCCCAGTCCGATTGCCAGTCGCACGATGTCGGCCAGCTCTGAGACATTTGCCTCAAGAAAAGTCAGTTGAAACGTGACGCGACAGCGATTGCCACCGGAAGCTGCGTGCGCATCGCGAACGGCGATGAAATCGCGAACGTTCTGCAGTGAGGCTTCCCAGTTCGATCCGCGCATTATGGACTCATACGTCTCTTTGCAGGCCCCATTCCAGGAAATCTTGACGTCGGACGTAACCGGGACGATACGCTCGGCCCATCCATGCGCGCCATGTTTCGGGAACGTGCCATTGGTAGTCAGATTGAGCTTCAGATCATTTTGTGCGCACATCGCCAGAATGGATTCGAAGTGCTCGTAGAGCAGCGGCTCGCCCATTGTCGACGGGATGATCTCGCGCAACCCGTGGCCTGCCATTTCTTCGACAATGCGTTTGATGAGCTCAAAAGGCATGCGTCGAGGGCGCTTTCCCTCTGCTTTTCGCATGGCCTGGAGAGGGCTGTATGGAGAGTGCTCTTCACACATTACACACTGGAGATTGCAGGTGTCCGGGTTGGTGTCAAAAGTAATGCGCCAAGGAGCGTTAGCAAGCACCACCTGTTTTTTGCTGCGCTGCTCAAGAACTCGTGCGTAAATTGCCTCGACGTCCGCTACATGCGTGTCCATTGCAGGAATGTCACCTGAATCAGTGAAGAGATAACCGCGCTCCCCCAGCTGAGCAGCAAGCGCAGGTTCATCGACGAAACGCTGCATCTCCCTGGCGAGCCCCTGAAAAGAACGATGTTCAAAGAGCAGGCCATTGACCTCGTGATGTACATATTCGCTCATGCCGCCGACATCCGCCGTGATGACAGGCACGCGAGCTTGCTGAGCCTCGTGGATTACTAATGGGGAATTTTCAACCCACACGGAAGGGACTACGATCGCATCGACCAGGTTGAAAACACTACGCACGATGTCTTGGTTGCGATATTCTGGCATCCATTCCACACGTGCCGCGAGTTCGGCGGGTAGGGCTGTTGCGATCACTTTCAAGGCGTCGGTATCCTGTCCTCGCGGACGCCCCCATATCTTCAGGTGTGCTTCACCTTTCACTAATCCGAACGCACGGATCAGGTCATGGATTCCTTTGGCGGGAATGTGTGTGCCGATGTATCCGAAGGTAAAGGTGCGTTCCTTCTTTCGGTTGCGTCCTGCTGAGCGCTCACGGACAAAACCATAGTCGAGGTAGACGAGCTTACTTTCAGGAATGCCAAATTCGTCGCGATAGCGGTCAAGCAGGTAATGAGCCGGAGCAATGAAGAGATCTACCAATTGGGCCATTTCGCGCATGTGCTTCATGCGTCTGCCAACCCAGCCAGTCCAGTAGTCGATGTCTGCCTCAAGCTCGTCCGGCGCTCCGCTAAAATAGCGCGAATAACAGCGCTCCGCACACTTTCTATCTTCTTGTCCATCACATGCTGGCCAAAGATCAGTCCCGTCGGTGGGAAACATTTGCATGAACTGGCCACGCGGGCACATGACCCAGTAATCGTGCAGAGTGAAGACGATGGGGATTCCTCGCTTATCAGCCTGCTGAAGCAAGGACGTCGACAGGTGGTTGAGATGGCCCACGTGAACAATGTCGGGCCGAACCTCGTCCAACACCTCGTCAAAACGCTGATCTATGCCCTCGGCGCGATAGCGGTCTTTCAGGCGAGGGTTATTAACCAGATGCAATGTGATGCGCGCATCATCAGGGTCTGCTTCCGTCCTGAGATGAAAATCCGGGGCAAACGAGTCTTCTTCTCGTGTGAAGATGTGTACCTCATGACGATCCGCTAATCCGTGGCATAGAGTCTGGCTGTAAATTTCGGACCCAGCGTTGTAACGCATGGGATAACCGTGGATGACTTTTAGCACTTTCATATTTGAATTCCTGTCGGCTTCTGAATCGCATATTCGGCAAGAGAAACTGGAAGGGGTATTCTCAAGTCCCCATCGTGACGGGTGCATTAAATAGCCACGTGGGGCATTAATATCGCGTTCTCCGGCGACGGTATTTTATAAGCGACCGCAAGGCTGCTAAAATTCCTAGTTGCTCTGGCTGGTTCTGTCAAAAGGCATGGAGGTAATGACACAGCTTTGCAGGCAGGGCAGCGCGTTCCGGGCAGTTAACGTCCTCACTCCGCCTTTCTGGGGCATAGGGGGGGCATGTGAACAACCCAAGGCATGTAGGCTGTTACTTAACCCTTGCCGCGGAGGGTTTGGTCACCTCTATGACCGCCGGTAATGAGAGCGGGAGCTTTTGTGTGAAAATAGCACCAGGGCTGTGCTCTTTCAGAGAGTTAGACTGCGGCCCGACACCAAGTCTCTTCCCAACAGGGCGTGCAGTAGACGGGATAACTGCGCGCCAGAAGCCAATGGGACTCGGGTTCAAATTCTCCATTGATGTCTATTTGCATCCAGCGGGATTAGGTATTCCTCAAGGTATCACGAGATAATCAAAGCGAAGACAACATGCTAATTTTATATTGAAAACACACAGGGTTCGAATCCCACCCTCTCCGCCATTACTCCTTCCAGGCAAGTCCAGAAAAGCCCACAAAGCCCCGAAATACAAGCAAAATACTGCATTTTCAGTCCGCCAATGTCCGTCTACGTTCGTTGACAACCGGACAACTCACCGGATAACTTTACGAGCCCCGCCACCACTCGCTTCCCAGGGGGGCCTATGCCATTGACCGACGTTGCTGTCCGGAACATCAAACCGGACAACTCCAAGACACTCAGCTCAAGGACGACAGAGGTCTCTATCTGGAAGTCTCCCCAGCGGGAGGCAAATGGTGGCGCCTACGCTACTGGATAGGCGGCTAGGAGAATCGTCTTTCCCTGGGAGTCTATCCCGAGGTGACCCTCAGGGATGCCCGTGAGAGATGTGATGAAGCCAGACGCCTCCTCTCGAACGGCATTGCCCCTTCAGCCGTCCGCAAGGGGCTTCACGCAGAAGCACTGACCGACAAAGAGACCTTTGAGCTTATCGCCGAGGAGTGGTTTGCCAAACACAGACACCCCGGCCCGAGAACTCAGCCCTTGGCTTCTTCGAATCGGCGCTGAGTCAATTCGCAACGGTCCGCCAGCAGATCAATGATCTTTGAGATGAAACCACGGTGGTTCTCCGACATGTCGAAGGTCGCGAGGAGCAGGCGTGCAGCAGTCGGTAAGCGTTTCGCCAAACCCAAAACCCGCTTCTTGGTCTGAGCAGAGGACAGCCCGGCGTCACCGGCAAATCTCTCCCAGTGCCGGGGAAGGACGTCTGCGAAGCCGTATTTGCCACCTATCTTCATCGCCATCTTCTCCGCTAACTCTGGATACACAGCTGTGCAGAGAACGTCATACAGTGGGGCAAGAACGGTTCCCTGTGGAGTATACAGCAAGGAAAAGTTTTTCGCGTGGGCATCGTGGTTGCCAACTAAAGCACTGAAGATTGCATAGTCGAGCAGCTTCAAAACCTGGGGCGCACTCGGACGGGTAGTACGGCGCAGCAGGTTGAAACACTTAGCAAAGTCCGGCCCTCCTTCGTTCTGGTATTTATACTCTGGTGCAACGCCCAAAGCTTGGCAAAAATCTTCCTGGTTCAATCGAACACGATCTTCGCCAGACGAGTCAACAGTTCGGTCATACCGCGATACGAGCAGATACTGGCGGTCGATGACGTGGCGGATTTCTACTTTGGCGGCATCCAAAGACAAAGTCCCAGCCAGGGTCAGGCAAAAGGCTTCATTTTGGACACTGGCTACCACGCCGGGAATGGCTGGCTTTAGAATATGTGTGCTCGGCATTCCAAACATCGGGAGGCCGATGCGCCCATCCTGTGCAACCACCGGCAACTTGTCCTGTGCACCTGCCAGAGAGAGGCGAAACCCATCCTCACCCGCGAGCATCGGTCTTTTTGGCATCTCGTCGATGAGACGGACCAACTCTTCATCATCCAGCCAACGGATGGAATCAGCGTGAGGCGGCACAATGGGCTGCTCTCCAGGCGTGAGCAAGGTCACGGCTCCGGCGCAATCACCGCCGATCCCCTTGAGTAGGCCAAAGACATTTTGATCAGACACGTGCAGGATTTTGGCGATTTGTCGACGCTTATCGCCCTCAGGCAGCAGGCCTGCGAAGAAGGGGCGCGCGGCACGATCATCAAACGGTTCACCCTGCAGTGGTAAAGACTGAGACAAAGGCTTGGCGTCAGGACTCTTTAGCCATTCTGGGGCATAGCTGAAGGTCAAACGGCCTTCAGCCTGAACCAATGTCCCCACGTGCTCCCTGGACAGCCACACTTCGAGGTGCCGGATCATGCTTGCTCCTGACCGCCAGATTCCGGGGAGTCTGACGGCAACCCCTCAACCTGGAGGACTCCACCAAGAGCGTCCAGCACTCGCAAGACATGCTCCATGCGTGCCGTTGGCTTACCTGCCTCTAGGTCGACAATGAAGCGAACACCTACGCCAGCCGCGAGCGCCAATTGAGGCTGCGTCAGCTTCAATGACTTGCGGGCTGAGCGTACTGCTTGTCCGAGGGCCGCTGGTGTCGTGATGTTTTTGATCATAGTTGTTTCCCGTTCGGGAAATATCTACATTTTTTCGATCAGAATGCAAGGGAAATTTACCGAACGGGAAACATTTTGTCGATGCCAAGCAGGAAGGCACAAAACTTACCGATCGGGAAATGTAGTTTAAGGAATTGGGCGAGGTCGCTATGCCTTCGGAGGAGGGGAAATAGCGTGGACTAGCAGAGCCTAGGCAGCCAAGATATTAGTCAAATGCCGCCTCGTTGAGCCGCTGCAAGTCATCCAGCGTCGGTGGCTCTGCCTTGCGGACAGCAGCAAGTTCATATCCGAACTGGGCAAGGACGCGCTGAACTTTGTACATCCCGGCACCAACAGCCACACCGCGCTCAAGGGAACTCAGAAACGCGCGGGAAACACCAGCCCTCTCCGCGAGTTCCGTCTGGTTCCAACGCTTCGCTCGGCGAAGACGTGTGATGACCTTTCCAATCTCGCTCATTACTTTGTACAGTCCCCGCAAACTAGGCCCATTGCCAAGTA
>JAVBYP010000107.1 GCA_030823965.1 Sideroxydans sp. | reverse complement strand
CCACCACGCCCATGTCGCCTTCAACCAACTCATTCACCGCCGCGCCATCCTTGTACAACGCGAGGATGTTACCTTTGTGTTCCAGCGTGTCATAGCCGTGGAAAGTCGTCGCCGCGCCCGCATACTCCAAGTTTGTCGCCATCTTGAACTTGCCTGCTGAGCGTGCCATCTGTTTCTGATTCGCCATCGCCGCATTGAATGCGGTCTCGTCCACTTTCACTCCGCGCTCACGGCAGATGTCAGCGGTCAGATCGAGTGGGAAGCCATACGTATCGTGCAATTTGAATGCGGTATCGCCGTTGAATACTTTGACACCTGCTTTGTCCATCTCAGCCAGATCGGCTTCGAGGATAGCCATTCCATTCGCGATAGTCGCAAAGAAACGCTCTTCTTCCTGCTTGAGTATCTCCATCACGCGCACTTGACCCGATGTCAACTCAGGATAGGCGACGCCCATCTGCCCAACCAAGTCAGGCACGATCTTGTGGAAGAAGGCTGCACGTGCACCCAACTTATAACCATGGCGGATAGCGCGGCGGATGATGCGACGTAGTACGTAGCCGCGCCCTTCGTTACCCGGGATCACGCCATCCGCGATAAGGAATGAACACGCACGGATATGGTCGGCCAACACTTTGAGCGACGGAGAATCCATGTCGGTGCAATGCGTTTCGCGCGCTGCCGCTTTGATAAGTGCTTGGAACAGATCAATCTCGTAGTTGGCATGCACGTGCTGCAACACCGCCGAGATACGTTCCAACCCCATGCCGGTATCGACAGACGGCTTGGGCAGCGGATGCATCACGCCCGCTTCGTCGCGGTTGAACTGCATGAACACATTGTTCCAGATCTCGATGAAGCGGTCGCCGTCTTCTTCAGGCGTGCCGGGCAACCCACCTGGGATGTGTGCGCCGTGGTCGTAGAATATCTCGGTGCAAGGTCCGCAAGGGCCGGTATCGCCCATCATCCAGAAGTTGTCAGACGCGTAGCGTGCACCTTTGTTGTCTCCGATGCGGATCACTCGATCCGGTGTCAGCCCCATCTCTTTTGTCCAGATATCGTAAGCCTCATCATCCTCGGCATACACGGTGACGTAGAGCTTGTCCTTGGGCAGTTTGAAGACTTCGGTCAGCAGTTCCCATGCGTACTTGATGGCATCACGCTTGAAGTAATCGCCAAAGCTGAAGTTACCCAGCATCTCGAAGAAAGTGTGGTGACGTGCGGTGTAGCCGACATTCTCCAAGTCATTGTGCTTGCCACCCGCACGCACGCATTTTTGCGAAGAGGCTGCGCGGGTATAAGGACGCTTGTCGAAACCAAGGAACACATCTTTGAATTGGTTCATCCCCGCATTGGTGAATAGCAGCGTCGGGTCTTCATGCGGCACCAGCGAACTGGATGCGACCACGGTGTGGCCCTTGGAGGCGAAATAGTCTAAGAATTTCTGGCGGATTTCACTGCTTTTCATCGATGCACCCTGAGCTCTAAAAGTCATATCCAGGCAGGCTGGACAAGGCGCGCATCATACCATTGGGGGCGCAGTTCGGCGTAGCTGCTAACCCTCTTCCATTGCAGAAGAGAGTTTCAATACCTTTAGGATCACATCGATGGAAAATCCACGCGATTGCAAGAACCGCATCTGTTTGGCTTTCTCTTTGGCATCTTGCGGGACGACACCGAATCGCCTTTGCCACACTTCGCGTGCCGAATCGAGTTCGGACTCCTTCAGCGCTGGCAATGCGGCATCGATCAACTCGTCTGAAATGCCACGTTGCCGCAATTCATGCGTGATGCGTTGAGTCCCAAAACGGCTACGTTTGGCATGAACCAACTGCGAAGTCGCTCGTGCATCAGAGAGCCAGCCACGTGCAGTCAGGTCATCCAGCAATGCATCCAGATCGACCACTTCCGATCGTTCTGAATCCTCCTCAACATGCACATGGGGCAACAACTTCGCGCGCAATTCAGCGCGGCTGTATTCGCGGCGAGCCAAGCATTGCAAGGCTCGCGCACGTAGACTTAGATCAGGCTTTTTCCTCATTGGCCTTAGCGTCTGCTTTGCTAGCTTTCGCACTCGCTTTAGGTTTTTCCTTCTCGCCACCTTCTAACAGGGTCACGCCCAAGGCTTCGCGTACTTTGTTCTCGATCTCAAAAGCGACTTCAGGATGTTCGCGCAGATATTCACGCGCGTTGTCCTTGCCCTGACCGATCTTCTCGCCTTTATAGGCATACCAAGCGCCAGATTTTTCTACGAACTTATGCTGAACGCCCAGTTCGATGATCTCACCTTCGCGCGAGATACCTTCGCCATAGAGGATATCGAACAATGCTTCGCGGAACGGCGGCGCGACTTTGTTCTTGACGATCTTGACGCGAGTCTCGTTGCCGATGACCTCATCGCCTTTCTTGATGGCGCCGATGCGGCGGATATCCAAACGCACGGAGGCGTAGAACTTGAGTGCATTACCGCCAGTCGTGGTCTCTGGGTTACCGAACATCACGCCGATCTTCAT
>JAVBYP010000016.1 GCA_030823965.1 Sideroxydans sp. | reverse complement strand
AGTGCCAACGCGCCCACATCACCCATGAACACTTCGGCGGGATAAGCGTTGAACCACAAGAAAGCCAACCCCGCGCCCGCGATGGCGGCGCAGAACACCGCCAGCTCACCGGCCCCGGGGATGGATGGCTCGCCCAGATATTTGGAGAACTCGGCATGGCCCGCGACGTAGGCGAAGATGGCTAGCGCACTGGCTACCATCACAGTCGGCATGATGGCCAAGCCATCCAACCCGTCGGTGAGGTTCACCGCATTGCTACTGCCCACGATGGCGAGATAGACCAGCACGATGAAACCGACCATGCCTAGCGGGAACACAAGGTTCTTGAAGAACGGCACGATGAGTTCGGTATGCGCAGGCAGCGTGGCATGCGTCCACAAGAAGATGCCGACCGATAAAGCGATGAGTGATTGCCAGAACATCTTGGCGCGTGCCGATAGGCCATCTGGATTCCGATGCACTACTTTGCGATAGTCATCCACCCATCCGATTGCCCCCACACCCAACGTAGTGAGTAGCACCACCCAGATGTAAGCGTTGTGCAGATCGCCCCACAACAAAGTGGTGATGGCGACCGATGCGAGGATGAGCGCGCCGCCCATGGTCGGCGTACCTGCCTTCACCAGATGCGTCTGCGGCCCATCGCTGCGCACCGACTGGCCGATCTTCATCGAGGTCAGTTTGCGTATCATCCAAGGTCCCAACAGGAAGGAGATGAACAGTGCCGTCATCGCGGCCATCACCGCACGCAAGGTGATGTAATTGAACACGGCGAACGTACGAACGTCTTCTGCCAACCACTGGGCTAATGCGAGTAGCATGCTTCCTCCTTTTGTAGTGCGCAGAAGCGCACGACTCGTTCCATCTTCATGAAGCGCGACCCCTTCACCAGCACCGTGGTCTGCGCATCCATCTCTTTTTCTAATTCTGTCTGTAAGGCTTCGATGTCCGCGAAGTGCTGCGCACCTGCACCGAACTCACTCACCGCAGCTGCACTCATCGCGCCCAGCGCGAACATGCGTTCGATACCCAACTCACGTGCGGCGACACCGATCTCGTGATGGAACTGCACCGCGTCGTCACCCAGCTCGCCCATATCACCCAACACGAAGATGCGCTTACCCGATGCATGCGCCAGCACTTCCAGCGCCGCGTGCATCGAAGCGGGATTGGCGTTGTAGGTGTCGTCGATGACGATCGCACCGTGCAAAGCTTGCTTGCGCTGCAAGCGCCCCGCCACACCACCGAACCCTTCCAATCCTTTGACGATGGTGGTCAAAGGCACATGCAAAGCGAGGGCCGCTGTCGCCGCCGCCAATGCGTTACGCGCGTTGTGTTCGCCCGGCACTTGCAGTTGGAACTTCAACTCGCCGGCTGGCGTACGCGCCTGCACCACACCACCAAAATCCTGTGCGGCCCACTTGCCTTGGATGTTCGCGGGATGACCCAGAGCGAAATCGAACACACGATGTTTGTCTGCCAACTTGCGCCACAAAGTCGCGTGGGTGTCATCGGCATTGATGACTGCCGTGCCGTCACTCACGAGACCGGCGAATATCTCGCCCTTGGCGCGCGCTACCCCTTCGATAGAACCTAGGCCTTGCAGATGCGCACCTGTCGCGTTGTTGACGACAGCGACATTGGGGCGCGCAAGATGGGTGAGATAGTCGATCTCGCCAAAATGGTTCATGCCCATCTCGATCACCGCATAACGATGGTGCGCGCGTAATTTGAGCAACGTGAGCGGCATACCGATGTCGTTGTTGAAATTGCCTTGGGTGGCGAGAACCGTCTCTTCGCTTCCTGTGGCGGTACGCAGAATGGCTGACAACATCTCTTTGACGGTAGTCTTGCCGTTACTACCTGTGATGGCGACCAGTGGGATGTCGAACTGAGAACGCCAATGCGCGGCGAGCTTGCCCAGCGCGATGCGAGTGTCTGCCACACGGATCAACGGGCAGGGTGCACCGTCGATGACGCTATCCGCATTCACCACAGCAGCGACCACCCCTGCTTGTGCAGCTTGTGCGACGAACTTCGCACCATCGAAGTTCTCACCTTTGAGGGCGATGAACAAGTCGCCTTGCTGGATGGTACGTGTGTCAGTGGAGACGGCCGTGAAGCGCAAATCTACCCCACTCATGGTGGCGTGCAATGCTTGCGCGGCTTGCGAGAGCAGCATCATATCCAGCGCTCCTCGGGTTTCCACACACTCAAAGCACGGCTGGCGATCTCGCTATCCGAGAAGGGATGGCGCACACCGGCGATCTCTTGGTAATCCTCATGCCCCTTGCCTGCGAGCAACACGGTGTCGTTCGGTTTGGCTTTTTCGATGGCATGGGTGATGGCACGGGCGCGGTCTTCGATGACCTGATAGTCGCCCGACATACCGGATGCGATGGCTTCGATGATGGAATGTGGATCCTCGCCGCGCGGGTTGTCGCTGGTGACGATGCGTACATCGGCGAACTTGGAAGCGACCGTACCCATCATCGGACGTTTGCCTCTATCCCGA
>JAVBYP010000018.1 GCA_030823965.1 Sideroxydans sp. | reverse complement strand
CGCACTACTTGAACATGGACTGGAAGAATTTTTGTCCAAGACAATCACCCCCCTCAACCAATTAGTGGGGGAATCTTGGATGCGCGGGGAGATACGAATCTTTGAAGAACATCTCTACAGCGAGCAGATTACCAACGTTTTGCGCAATGCCATCTCGACGATGCGCGATCCTGATGCGTCACCGCGAGTCCTGCTGACCACCCTCCCAGGGGAAGAACACGCTCTCGGCCTGATGATGGCCGAAGCAACGTTGAGTCTACGTGGCGCTAGCTGTGTCAATTTAGGCGTACAAACCCCTACGCAAGAGATCGTCTCGGCGGCAGCAGCACATCGTTCAGACATCATCGTGCTTTCTTTCAGCGAAGCCATTCCCGCACCACAGGTCAAAACTGGATTACAACAGGCGCGTACTGCGATCCCTGCCCATGTCGCCTTGTGGGCAGGTGGCTCGGGGGTGTTGAAACAGCCCCCATCCATTGACGGGGTCGCACTGATGGGGCCGCTCACGGATCTGCGCGATGCAGTCGATAGTTGGCGCGATGCTTCCTCTCGCCCACTCACCTCCTAATTCAAATGAAAGTGTCCTCAATGAGAAATTACAAAATATTGGTCAGTTTTCTGTTGCTACTTCCTTCTATCGCCCAGGCACAATCGCTAGCCACTGTTGAGCATGTCGATCTGGATCGCTATCTCGGCAAGTGGTATGAGATCGCCAGCATCCCGCAATATTTTCAACGTCAATGTGTGCGCGATGTCACGGCGGAGTACGCACTCAAGAATGGTGCGATTTCAGTCATCAACCGTTGCACCACGGCATCAGGCGAAATATCGGAAGCAGAAGGACAAGCGCGCATCGTGGACACGCTTAGTAATGCAAAACTGGAAGTGACTTTTGTGAAGCTATTTGGCTGGCGTTATATCTTCGGCGGTGACTATTGGGTCATTGATCTTGCTCCCGATTATCGCTATGCAGTCGTTGGCCATCCCAGTCGAAAATACGCATGGGTATTGGCCAAAACTGCACAAATCTCATCACAAGACCTTTCTGCTATCGAGGGACGCTTGAAAGTGAATGGCTACGACACATGTGGTTTGCTGACAACTGCACAAGCACCTGCAGTTTCGGTGAGGTTGCCCTTGTGCGAAGCGGTCAAAGCAAAATGAATGAGGATTCATCTTTCATCATCGACGACAGAGTTCGTGGTGATGGGTATGCAAACAACGGTAAGCCATGGCGTGCTGTGACCGATTCAGTCATGGGCGGAATCTCAAAAGCTGATCTACGAGCAACGACAGTTTCAGGGAAACCTTGTCTGCATTTAAGAGGTGAAGTGCATTTAGAGAACAACGGCGGCTTCGTTCAAGCAAGCCTTGATCTAGGGGCAGAGGGATTGCTTGATGCCAGCGACTTTGTGGGACTCGAGATCGAGGTGTGCGGAAATAATGAAAGTTATAACGTGCATCTACGGACTGGTGATACGCAAATGGTTTGGCAGTCCTATCGCCACAGCTTTACTGCAGACACTAAATGGAAAACACTCCGCATCCCCTTCGCCGATTTCATGCCACACCGGATTCAGCTTGGATTGGATACGAGACACCTGCGCCGTATAGGCATTGTCGCTATCGGCAGAAAGATGGAAGCAGATATCTGCTTCAGTCGGATCGCGTTGTACCGTTAGAGACTAGACTTTTTGACGGCGATGAATATCGCCAAAAGACCCAAGATCACATACCAAGTCAGCGCCAGTTCAGGTAGCCCTAAACCGAGGAACGTCCAGCCTTTGGTTGCACACTCGCCCGAACCATGCATCAGCTCTTGCCAAACTTCGGCCATCGGAAAGTGCTTCAACATGAAGTCCAGACCTGGACCACAAGCAGGTACTTGGTCTTTCGGCAGATGTTGCAACCAGATGTGACGAGAAGCGACTGCCACACCCCCCAATGCCGTCAGCGCGATCAGCGTGGAATACACCCAACGTCCGATGCGTCCAGCGTTGTGAACGGCTGCGATGAAGAACAACACACCGATGGCGATGAAGATGACCCGCTGGACCATGCACAAAGGACAGGGGTCTTCGCGCATACCGTATTGCAGAAACAATGCGCCCCCGATCAAACCGAGGACGATAAGCACGCCGACAGAGTAGAGCCAACGGCTAGAGATGTTGCGCCAATCCTTAAGCATCACTCAGCCTCTTCGATCCAAGTCGCTTGGATGGCTTCCAATACCTTCTCGCCACCACGAGTATGGTCATCATCGAAACCATCCAGATCGACCACATAGTTATGCAAATCGACGAAGCGCACCGTCGTCGGATCGACTGATGGGTACTTTTCGCTAAGTGCGATGGCGATATCGCGAACGTCTATCCATTTCATTTGGAGTGACCTTCCTTGGTCATGTTGATGGAATATTTAGGGATCTCAACGACTAGGGGCATATCCGCCACCTTAGCTTGGCAACTCAAGCGCGAGTTCGGCTCCAACCCCCAAGCTTTGTCCAACATATCCTCTTC
>JAVBYP010000019.1 GCA_030823965.1 Sideroxydans sp. | reverse complement strand
GTAGGCAAATATCTTAGGGTTGATGTTCATGCACTCGTCACACGCTGTGCACTCTGGGGTGTCGATGAATACGGCTTCGTAATCTGCCGCATTGGAAGCGGCAGGAACGGCGACCGTGGAGGGCGAGCTAGATGCCGCCCCACTCATGCCAGACGACAACATCTGGATGAGTTCCTGCCGCACGCGATTGGCGATGGCTTCTTCGTTGCTGCTGCTGGTACGGCCTACACCACTCACATCTTTCAGTTGCTTCCAGAACTGCATGCGCTCTTCGCACGACAACACCATCTCTTTCGAGACCAGTACGCGCATCAGTTGGTTCTTCTTGTCCACCGACCAGATGAAGGGGAACTTGCCGTCGCGTTCGTCTTCCGAGAGGTGCAGGAAGTCACCCAGCAACACCATGTCGTCGTTCCATGTATCTGTCGGTGCTTTCTTGAACTGCTTGGCGAAGCGGCCTTCGGTCAACGCGAAGTCGGCAAAGGTCATCGGCAAGATCATTGAATGTTGAGCGCCAGCCTCGTCCTTGTAGTCGAGTTTGTATTCCGGCCAATCGAAATCCAACGATGGATTGCCTTCCAAAGTGACGCACTCGGAGAAGGTGATGCCCGCATCGGGATCGAAACGGAACAGTGGGAACGCGCGCGACTCGACCGCCATCTTGCTCTGTGCCACGGCGCTGTTGTCGCCCACGCCATGCTCTGGCGGACACACCGCATAGACGTTGAACAAGGCTGGGCGGCGGCTGTTGAGGCCGTCGATGAAACCTTCCAACATATGGGTCACATTGGAGAGCGAACTCTGATGGATGAACGCGGTGCGATGCGCCATACCGATGAGACTGATCTCTTTGCGGCTCTCGCTCTTGCCGTGCTGGCTCGCGCCGTAGGGTGACATGTCGGCCACTTGGCCGATGAAGCCGGAGGTGCAAGCTTGGCCGCCGGTGTTGGAATACACCTGCGTATCCACGATGAACACCTTGATCGGTTTACCCGACATCAAGGCACGCGACAGATTCTGGAAGCCGATGTCGAACATCGCACCGTCACCGCCCATCGCCACGACGGGTGGGCACAGATGGAATTCTTCGTCGCTCAGTTGTTCCCAATTGAAGTGGGCGAAGAACTTGTCGCTCTCCTCAGGAACATAACCACCAGCCAGTTCCATCTCGACTTGGCGCACGGCCTTGAAGCCTTCCACCATCTTCGCCATGTGTCCTTCGAACACGCCCATCGCAACGGAAGGTGAGTCTTGGAACAGATGCGATGTCCAAGGGAACGGATAGGGGTTGAACGGATAGGTCGAAGCCCACACCGAGGTGCAACCGGTGGAATTGATGATGCCCATCTCGGCACGGCCTTGCTTGGTCGGGCCTTCCAGATAACGCCAGCGCAGGTCTTTCAACTTCTCCAACATCTGCGTCACACGTTTCAACCATAGGGGATCGATCGGCTCGGCAGGATGGCGCGCGAGTAAAGTCTCGCTCAGATTCGCCAGTGTCAGGTCCTGTCCGCTGTGACTCTCGATCGCCTGCATCAGGCCGTCCGTATCGGCCAGGTTGACGGTACTACCGAGACGCAGACGGATGTGGTTCTCCAATCCCGTGATGAGCGTGTCCAACTTACTCACGTACTTCTTCACACGCGGTTGCATCAAGGCCGTCACGGTAGCGGTGAACAGGTGGATCGCGCCCTTCTCGCCGCAGCCCAAACAGGCACCGTCTCCGCTGGCCAGCGATTGGTAGTTGTGTTTATCGAGCAGGAGGGTCTCCAGTGCGCCGACCTTCTCGTCCAGGTCGTCGATGCGGCTGAATTGTGGAGGCGTGGTGGGTAGGTCTAGCCATACGTTCCAATCGTCGCGCATTGTTTGGATGGCTTCGTTGGTCTGCGTCACCATCTTCAACGCGTTGTCGGCGCACACATCCACGCAGATGGCGCAGCCCTTGCAGGTGTAGGGGTTGACGGTGATGGAGAACAAGCCACCGCTGCCTTTTTCTTTCTTCTCTTTCTGCGTCCAATAAGGCTTGGTGGTGGCGAACTTGAAGCTACCGATGCCATCGCGTAGCAGATCCAATTCGGCTTCCAAGCGCGCGCGTTCGTCACCTGCCGTCGTGTCTTCGGCGAAGGCTTCGGTGATGGCGTTCGCCAGCAGTGCGCGCACATCCAGTCCATCCTTGTCCAACCCAGCACGCAACTTCTTCTCGACGGTACGGCTGAACTTGCGCAGGAAACGTGTGGGGCGTCCGCCCGTCTCGATCTTCTGGATCACGCTGTTGAGCACGTCAGCGGGTGTTGTGACCAAGCCTGGGATGGCGCTGTCTGGGCATTGTGTGTAGCACTCGCCGCAGGCGGTGCAGTTCTCGGCGATCCACTCGGGATATTCGAAACGCACACCCGTCATGTCGCGATACACGCCTGTCACTGCAGGTACGACGGACATGCCGATGAACGGATCGACCAGATTGTCCGAGCCTTGTCCCTTCATGTAGAAGCTGCCGGTCTGTTCCCAGAAACGATGCACATCAGACT
>JAVBYP010000116.1 GCA_030823965.1 Sideroxydans sp. | reverse complement strand
TATTCAGCGGAGCGGACAGCCTGTGGCTCACCATCGTATTCATCATCCTCTCCAATTTCTTCTACGGCACCGGCGAGAACTTGGCGGCGGCCTTCCTACCCGAACTGGCGCAAAGTAAGTCGCTCGGCAAAGTCTCGGGTTGGGGATGGAGCTTGGGTTACGTGGGAGGATTGGTGAGTCTCGGCGCTTCGCTCGCGTATGTGACGTGGGCGCAGCAACAAGGTCAGCACGCTGCAGAGTTCGTACCGATAGTGATGCTCATCACCGCCGCGCTGTTCGCCCTCTCCAGCCTGCCCACGTTCATCTTCCTCAAAGAGCGCGCCTTGCCGCAGAAGCATATGCAGGGGCAGAACCTGATCCAAGAATCGTTCGCGCGGCTCAAACAAACCTTGCGCCACGCGAATGACTTCCGCGACCTGCGGCGCTTTCTGATCTGCACCGTGTTCTATCAAGCTGGCATCCAAACGGTGATCACGCTCGCCGCCATCTACGCACAGCAGGCGATGCACTTCACCACGCAACAGACCATCATGCTGATCTTTGTCGTCAACATCACCGCCGCTGTCGGCGCCTTCCTGTTCGGTCATTTGCAAGACCGCATCGGTCACATCCCCGCCATCGCCCTGACCTTGGTCGGCTGGATCGTGATGGTCGGCTTGGCATGGGGCGCACAAGGGCCGGATATGTTCTGGGTCGCCGCCAACCTCGCTGGCATCTGCATGGGTGCCAGCCAATCCGCTGGGCGCGCATTGGTCGGATTGCTCAGCCCCGCCCCACGTCGCGCAGAGTTCTTCGGACTGTGGGGGATGTCAGTCAAACTAGCTTCCGTATTGGGGCCGCTGACCTACGGACTGGTGAGCTGGCTATCACAGGGCGACCATCGCCTGTCCATCCTCATCACAGGCAGTTACTTCGTTGTCGGCTTGGTGATCTTGGCCGGCATCAAAGTCAGACGCGGCAGACGCGCCGCACTCGCGGGGAGATTCCTATGAAAACACTTTCACAAGCTTGTTCTGTCGCCTGCTTATGCGCATCACTGCTGAGTACAACAGCGAGCGCGGAAGAGTTCAGATCACAGATCGTGGGCGACATCGGCCTAGGTGGCTACTACACAGGCGACATCATTCGTGGCGATCAGAATCAAACGAGCGTCCTACCGTATGTAGATTTCAACTACGGCAGGATGTTCGCCCGTATCGACACCTTCGGCATCAAGACGCTCCCGCTCGGCTATGGACATGTGGAACTCATCGGTCGCTTCAGCCAAGATGGCTTCGATACCAACACCCCTAGCCTGACAGGGCTAACTAAACGAGAGAACTCACTCCCCATCGGCATCGGCACGCTGCAAGTGACACCGATAGGCGGCTTCATGCTCAATGCGTTTCACGACGTGAATGCCTCGCGCGGAAATATTTTCGAGGCGATCTATGGCGGAAGGGTCGAGTTATCCAACGTGAAGTTGTATCCCTTGCTCGGCCTGGAATATCGCAACAAAGAATACGTGAACTATTACTACGGTGTCTCAACGCAAGAGGCCGCGAACAGCAGCTACGCGACCTACCGACCCGATGGGGCGACGAACAGCCTCATCGCCCTCATCGCCGACTTCACCCTGACTGATGACTACCATCTGCATCTATACGCACGCCGCAAATGGCTGGGCGATGCGATCCGACAGAGCGCCATCGTTGATAAAGCCTATCTGGACACAGGCTATGTCGCGCTGAGTTATCGCTTCAAGTGATCTACCAACAAAGGTAGTTTCAAACTAAAGGCTTACGCAATACGACCATGTTGGAAAGCTCTAACTCAAGGTTGTTGTAAAACGCCAGTGCGGAACGGTTATCGCCATCCGCCAACAGGGTGACCCGCTTCATCCCCAGCCCTTTTGCCCAAGCCACAACATGATCGAACAAGCGACGTCCCAATCCCATACCGCGATGGCTGCGACTCACGATGATGTCTTCCAGCAACACCACCGGACCGCCTTCTGCAGTGCTGATAGTGATGAGCGCATTCGCCATACCGGTCACTTTGCCTTCGACACGTAATACGAAAAGCCGGCCTATCGCTGGATCATTGAGAATGAGTCGAAGACCACGCAATTGCTTTTCGCGGTCAGGTTGAAAATCGCTTTCCAATGCAAAGAGTTCTGCCAGCAGATCGGCAAGCTTCGGCAAATCCTCTTCAGTGGCGAATTCGATTTGGATGTTCATTGTTTGAGTGCGACGCTTTTGACTTGCGCGCAGACATGCATACCCACGATCAACCCCAAGTGGTCGCGCGAGCGGCGCGTGATGCGTGCCAACAAGGTATTCGACTCGCCCACCTTCATGCGCACGATCACTTTGTCCGGCCCCTCATCGCGCAATTCATCGATACGTGCTTTCAAGATATTGTTGATGCTCGAACCCTGCGGTGCTTGTGTGGCGATACTCACATCTCGCGCCAACACGCGGGCACGTATGTGTGTGCCAAATGGCAGATCGACTTTGCTGACCCACAGATGACCGCCCGCGAAATCCAGTCGGGTCAGA
>JAVBYP010000021.1 GCA_030823965.1 Sideroxydans sp. | reverse complement strand
GGAAGTGTGTGAGCGGTATTGAGGCATGATGTCTTTCTCAAGCAACGTATAATTGGAGCGTTGATTCTAACCCATCTAAGGCTATGCTCGTTCACCCGCAATTCGACCCCGTCGCCATCCACCTCGGCCCTTTCGGCATCCATTGGTATGGCCTGATGTACCTATTGGCCTTCGCTTGTTTCATCTGGCTGGGACGACAACGTCTGCGCGCATTGGATCGAGATGGATGGGATGAGAAATTCCTCGACGACTTACTCTTCTACGGCGTGCTGGGGGTCGTTCTGGGCGGACGTTTAGGCGAGGTGCTGTTCTATAACCCTAGCTATTATTTTTCGCATCCCTTCAAAATATTGGCGGTATGGGAGGGCGGCATGTCTTTCCACGGCGGCTTCCTGGGTGTGCTCGTAGCGATGGCGCTGTTCGCTCGTGGGCGCAAGATCCAATGGCTGGCACTGATGGATTTCATCGCCCCACTTGTGCCCCCTGGATTAGCATTCGGTCGCATCGGCAATTTCATCAACGGCGAACTATGGGGGCGCCCCACCGACGGGCCTTGGGGAATGGTGTTCCCTCAGGTGGATAGTCTTCCGCGACATGCATCGCAACTATATGAGTTCGCCCTAGAAGGTGTCGCGCTCTTTGTTTTGCTATGGTGGTATTCACGTAAACCGCGTCCCGTTGGTGCGGTGTCGGGATTGTTCCTCATCGGCTACGGTAGCTTCCGCTTCATCGCCGAGTTCGCACGCAATGCCGACGATGGCATCTTCGGCTTGATGACGTTTGGCGTGAGCATGGGGCAATGGTTGAGTCTGCCAATGGTGTTGATTGGTACATGGATGATGTACCACGCCACCCGCGCAAAGAACAAGGCCAGTTGACACTGCACAACAGCAACCTTGATACTCGGACTGTCGTTTCCTCTGGTGGCAAATCTTGGATGATCTTTCAATCAGCGCGCTTCTCTGGATACTAGCCGTCCTGATCATTTGCAGCGCTTTCTTCTCGAGCTCGGAAACGAGTTTGATGGCCATCAATCGCTATCGCCTGAACGCACTGGTTCGCAAGGGGAATCGTAGCGCCAAACTGGTGACCCGATTGCTCGCCAAAGTAGACAAGCTGCTGGGCTCCATCCTGCTGGGAAACACTCTAGTGAACGTGGCTGCCGCAGCCGTCACCAATATCATCGTTCTGCGTTTGTTCGGTCAAAATGACTGGGCGATATTGAGCGGGACTCTTGCGATCACTTTCATTTTGCTGGTGTTCAGCGAGATCATGCCAAAGGTACTTGCAGCCAGCTATCCGGAGCGCATCGCACTTCCTTTCAGCTATATCCTCTCACCACTCATCACTCTGTTCCATCCCGTTGTTTGGGTCGCTGGCATGCTAGTCAAAGGATTCTTGAGGATTCTTGGGATAAAGCTGCATAACGACCACAGCAAAACAAAAGCGACTCTTGAAGAGTTGCGCTCAATGGTGCTTGATGCGGAACATTTCTTGCCGCGAAAGCACCAAAAGATGTTGCTGAACCTTGTCGATCTGGAGCGCATCACCGTGAACGATGTGATGGTGCCGCGCAACCAGATCGAATCACTCAATATCGACGTCAATCCCATTGAATTGCGCCAGCAGATCATCACCAGCCATCATACTTTGATGCCGGTCTATGCTGAGTCTCAGAGCAACATCATCGGCATCTTGCATATCAAACGCGTACTTTCCCTATTGCAAGAAGAAGTCATCGATGCCATTCAATTACGAGAGGTATTGCAAGAACCTTATTTCATCCCATCAGACACACCACTCTTAAAGCAGTTACAACAATTCCAAGAGCGTCATAGCCGTATGGGATTGGTGGTTGATGAATACGGCGAACTGCTGGGATTGGTGACGTTAGAGAACATTCTGGAGGAGATCGTCGGTGACTTCACCACACAATCTCCTTCTCAGACTGGGAAATATCTACGCCACTCCGATGGGAGTATGTTGCTGGAAGGAAGCAGCAGCCTGCGCGATCTGAACCGTAAACTTGGCTTGCATCTTCCCTTGGGCGAAGCAAAGACATTGAATGGCTTGATTTTGGAACATCTACAGGACATACCCGAGCCCGGCACCAGCCTCAAGATCGAGGGTTATGCGATCGAGATCATTCAAACACAAGATAGAGCAGTCAAAGTGGCCAGGATCTTCCCGACCCGACCAGACTTGGCTAGGCCTTTACCCTAAACTTTACAAAGCTTCCAAAGCCATGCATCATGCAAAAAACCTTTATAATCTAGCGCATTGGCGCATTGATTTCAGAATGAACGGAACCTTCACTATGGCAACACTTGGATCGAGGTAACACGATGGCTACCGCAAAACCCGAGAAGGTCAAAGAAATCCAGTACAGTTGGGAAGGTAAGGACAAGACCGGAAAAGTCGTCAAAGGTGAGATGCGTGGTGCAGGTGAGGCCAGCGTTTCCGCGCATTTGCGCCGCCAAGGGATCCAAGTCAGCAAGATCAAGAAGAGTTCCAAGGGGGGCGGCACCGTCTCAGAAAAAGA
>JAVBYP010000069.1 GCA_030823965.1 Sideroxydans sp. | reverse complement strand
AGGGGCGAGTGCCGCACCGCCCGACACGGCGAGACGCAATCTGCCACCGAGGCGAGTCGTGAGTTTGTCTGCCACCAACTTCTTCAAGACGGGCCACAGCAGATGTTTCGGATGCCAGTTCGCGCGTCCTTGTGCATGTTCGAAGCGACTGTGGCCGACGTCGATCGCCAATTCGAATAGTTTGCGCGCAGACGCTGGGCCTTTTTCCAACTTGCTGCGCATGCCCGCTTGGATACGTTCGAAGATGCGCGGCACGGTGACTAAGATGGTGGGGCGGATGACGGATAGGTCATCTTGCAGTTGTTGGACGGAGCGTGCGTAGGCGACCGTCGCACCCGCCATCACGGGCAGGTAGTAACCCGCCATCCTTTCTAGTGCATGCGACAGTGGCAGGAATGACAGGAATGTGTCGCGGGGGAAGACATCGAAGCACTGCAACGAGCCCGATGCATTACTCAATATGTTGTGGTGGCTCAACATCACGCCTTTGGATTTGCCAGTCGTGCCCGAGGTATACACGATGGTGGCGAGTTTGTTCGCATCGGAATCCAGATGATGGAAGCCTTGATGTTCATCAGGCAGCCACTCATCCACACCGCGCAGACGCGGATCGCTGTCACCTTCTGGTGGGGTACGTAAAGTGACGATGCGTTCCAGGGCAGTGAGCGAGGTGCAGGCTTCACGCAATGGATGCCAATGCGTCGCGCTGTCGATGAGCAACATCTTCGCGCCCGAATCGTGCAACACATGTGCTACGTTCTCAGGACGGTCAGAGACATACAGTGGCACGGTGACTAATCCCAATCCCAAAGCAGCTTGGTCGTACATCACCCATTGCGGACAGTTCTTCAGCATGATGGCGACACGGTCGCCGGGCTGTAAGGATTCGTGTCTCATCGCTGCTTGCCAGCGAGCCACTTCTTCTTCCATCTCACCCCAAGTCAACTCACGCCACTCACAAGCATGGTCATCGAAGTAGCGATAGGCGAGATGGTCAGGTGTGCGGCGGGTGCGTTCGTGGAACAAGCCGTCCAAAGTCTGGACGTTGTCCTGTGAGATGAGGTCGGTCTTAGCGCTCATGTGTTTCTCCCTGATTGTCGATGTGAAGCTCCGCGTCTTTGCGCGGTGTTTAAAACTCTACTGATGGACGTATCACGAACGTCAGCTTGTTTGCGGTCGCATCCTTTAACGTTCCCGAATATTCGTCTGGGCTGGTCCAGATGAAACCCGTGCTGAAGGTCGGGATGAACTGGTAACCGAGGAGCGGCACCTTCTTGCCTGCGATGAATTCCGAGCGTACCAACTTGCCACCATGCTGCAAGAAATGCAGACGGAAATCGAAGTTGGTGTTCTCCAACCAAGTGAGGTATTTGGAGCGCAGGTCGGTGTTGCTGCGATGCAGGTTGATGTAAGTGACGTTATTCACCTCATGGTTGCGGTTGAACTTGCCGCCGACGCGAAAACTCCATGAGAGCTTCTCATCGTTGTAATCCAACTTGCCTTTGATCTTCCATTCCAACTCACACCACTCGTCATCTATCAAGGTGTTGCTCTTGATGTGTTTGGTGCCCGCGCTGAACAGATAGCCGGTGTAACCGTAGTTGTTTCCTTTGCGTTTCTCTTTGGGGCGTTTCAGTTTTGCCACGTTACCAAAGAATAGTGAGACTGCCCATGGTTCCTGGAAGCCGGCAGTCAGCGACTCGATGATGTTGAAGTTGTTGCCGATATCGCCCTGTTTGTAAAAATCTGGCGTGTGCTTTTTGAAGTACGTACCCAACAGCGGCATGGGATACATGCTCGCCTCGACCAACATATATTGCGGTACTAAAGAATCTTTGAGCAGTTCACGCAGAATGACTGTCTCACTATTAGAGGAGATGGTGGGAATGGGTTTGTGCGTCAGCGGGATGTTGTAGCCCACATTGGTGTAGTAGGGATCTAACTCGTATACGAATTCGGCTGTCGCTTCATTCACTTCTTCTCCGTCGTCCTCTTCTTCATTCGCTTGAACGCTACCGATGCAACAGAACACCAAGCAATATGCGAGGGCAAAAAGTCGAGCTGGATGTTGACGCATCCATGTGAACGAGATGGGCATGGGGCAGGATTCTAACTGCTGAATCCTGCTTTGGGGCGCGCGATCGCCTAGTGCTTCACCGATGAAAACACTAGGCTATTTCTAGCCGGCTTATCTCAGCGTCGATCTAGAGATGGCGATAGCTGGACTCACATCGCGTCGCAATATCTTGCCATTCTTGGTGCGCGGGAAGTCTTTAGCGATGTACAGCGTCTTGGGGGCTTTGTATGCAGCGAGGTGTTCGCGTCCGAATGTCAATAACTCGTCTGCCGTGGTCGTACTGCCGGGATGCAAGATGGCGTAGGCCACGACGAGCACCTTGTCCTTTTCGATCTCTTCGCCTACCGAGGCGCAATCGGCGACCGCAGGGTGAGACTTCAACACACGCTCGATCTCGTAGGGCGAGACGCGATAACCGAAGCTCTTGATGATGTCGTCCTTGCGGCCTAAGAACCAGATGTAGCCATCGGCATC
>JAVBYP010000022.1 GCA_030823965.1 Sideroxydans sp. | reverse complement strand
TTTCTCAACATGCCAGGCGCTTTGCGGTTGCGGTCGTAGAAGCGAGGGTTGGGCACCATGGCGGCTAGGCGTGCCGCTTGTTCGGGTGAGAGTTGAGCTGCGCTCACGCCAAAATAGTGGCGCGCCGCTGCTTCAGCACCGAACACGCCGTTGCCCCATTCGATGACGTTCAAATAGATCTCGAAGATGCGCTGCTTATCCATCACCGCTTCCAGCATCAAGGTGATGATCACTTCTTCGCCCTTGCGCCACGGTGTGCGCTTAGTGGAGAGGAATAGGTTCTTGGCGAGTTGCTGGCTGATGGTGGAGCCACCGGCGACGATCTTGCCCTTCTTCATATTTTTCTCGTAGGCCTTTTGGATGCCTTCCCAATCGAATCCTTCGTGATCGACGAACTTCGAATCTTCAGACGCGATGAGCGCGCGTTTCAGATTCTTAGAGATCTTGTTGTAGTCCACCCATTTGTGTTTCAACTCGGCATTCGGATTCTTGTCCTGCATCACCTCAAGACGGTCCTCCATGAAGGAGCTGCTGGCAGGATTGAATTTGATCCACCATACGATGTGCGCGAACAGCCACAACTGGTATAGCACCAACAGCGCGAACAGTCCGAACACGATGCGCCAGAAGAGGCTGCGCGGCATCTTCATAGAGCGCGCAGTGCCTCAAGGACTGGCTTGGTATCAGGCCGCACTTTGCGCCACAAGGCGAACGAGGTGGCTGCTTGTTCCACCAACATGCCCAGGCCATCTGAGATGACGGACGCTCCTTGTGCGCGGGCGAACTTCAAGAAGGGGGTCTCTTTGCCGTACATCATGTCGTAGGCGAGTGAGCCACGTTTGAACAGGCCATCAGGTAGTGGCGGTAATTCATCCGACAAACCGCTGGAGGTGGCGTTGATGACGATGTCGAAACTGAGCCCCTCCAAATCTTCGTAACGCTTGGCGTATACCGTACCCGCGCCCTCGAAATCAGCGGCGAGCGCTTGTGCTTTCTCAAGCGTACGGTTGGCGACGATGATGCCCACACCCGCGTTGAACAACGGCCACATCACACCTGCCGCCGCTCCACCGGCACCGAGGATGAGCGCGTCTTTCAGGAACAATTTGTATTGGACGTTCTTCTCGATGTCGGCAAGCAGGCCAACGCCATCGGTATTGTCGCCAAGTATCTCGTTGCCTTCGAAGATGAGCGTGTTCACTGCATTGGCGTCGTTGGCACGTCCGCTACGCTGCGTAGCCAATTTGAAAGCTTCGAACTTGAACGGCACCGTGACGTTGCAGCCTTTGTAGCCCTCTGCGCGCAAGCGTGCGATGGTGTCAGCGAAGCCATCGAGTGGAGCTTCGATAGCTTCGTAGCTGATGTCCTGATTGGTCTGTTGCGCGAACATCGAATGGATGAACGGCGACTTGCTGTGAGATATGGGGTTGCCAATCACGGCATATTTGTCAGTCATTTAAATTTACGCGGGCTACGGAAAGTGCGCGGATTATAGCGGGTTAGCTCGCTCGCTTCAGTACCGCCGTCGTCAATCCGATGGCCGCCATCGTGCAGACGATGGTGACACCCGCAGGTAAGTCGAACCATATCGAGAGCAACAGGCCGAGGCCATAGCCAGCGATGCCGATAGCGGCGGCATACGCCATACGCTGGTTCTGTAATCTGTGGGTGGCGAGTGCTGGCACGATGAGGCTGGCGAACACAAGATAGATACCCACCAGTTGGACTGACGCGGTGACTGCGAGGGCGAACAGTCCGTAGAAAGCAAAATGACTTTGGCTGGTGTGTAACGTGCGCCAAGCGATGAGCAATGCCGCACTTAGGATGGCTGTACCCATGAGTTGTGCATTGCTTACCCACAATATCTGCCCGACCAACAACTCTTTTAGATGTTCCCCCGCATGCACATCGTGGCTCATCAGCAAGATGCCCAGGCTAGCTGAGAGCACGAAGGTGAGTCCGATGTAGGCTTCCTTCACTTCGGGTGCGCTGCGTTCTATCCACGTCAGCAATCCAGCCCCACACAGCGCGCTGCTGGCGGCGATGAGTTGCACCAGTAGCGGTTCATGGTCCAGTTCCAGCAGTGCGGCGATGACGACACCGAGCCCAGCGATCTGGGCGATCGCCAAGTCGGCGAAGATGACGCCGCGTTGCAACACGCGTATGCCGAATGGGATATGTGTTGCAAGGATCAGCAATCCAGCGATGAAGGCGGGGAGGAGGATGTCGAGTTCTAAGCCGTTCATTGCGATCCTTTCAAAAGCCGCGCGATGGTGTCATCGAACAAGCCGTACAAGTCCTTCGCGCCAGCACTGCCGCCTACTGTGTAGGGAAGCTCGACCACGGTGAGGTGCGCACGTTGCGCGATCCATTCCGACGGTCGCGCATCTTGGTAAGCGGCGCGCAACACCATCTTGGCTGGATGTTTTTGTAGCGTGTTCAATATCTGTGCGAGATGCGCTGCACTCGGTTCCATCCCGGGTTTGGGTTCCAGTGTCGCGACTTCCTTCAGCTTCAGCCAATCAGACAGATACGGAAAGCCTTTATGTTGCACCAGCACGGGTATG
>JAVBYP010000076.1 GCA_030823965.1 Sideroxydans sp. | reverse complement strand
AGCGTGCGGAATCGCTGCCATCCAGCACACCGGCCAACACTGACAATGCATAAGGTTTCCAATCCTTCTCCACATCGCGCATGGTGGGCGCGTGATAAGCCATGATGAAGTAAGGTAACTCTGCAGGTGCTTTGACGACGATGCGTTTGATGCCCAGTTGGGGCTGCTCACCCGCCACTTTGATCTTTGGCAATTTAGCTTTCGGAATCTTGCCGTAATGTCTTTGCGCCAAGGCGAACACTTCGGAAGCCTTCACATCACCAGCGATGACCAGCGTGGCGTTGTTCGGCGCGTACCAAGTCTTGTACCAGTCCTGCGCATCGAGGTAAGTCATGTTCTCCAGATCGTTCATCCAACCGATGATGGGATTGTGATACGGATGCTCCTGATACGCCGTCGCCATCAGACGCTCACCCACGAGGGAGTGTGCGTCGTCGTCAGTACGCCAGCGGCGTTCTTCCATCACGACTTTGATCTCTTTGCTGAATTCTTTTTCGCTCAGCACCAGGTTGTGCATGCGGTCAGCTTCCAATTGCATCGCCAACGGCAGCTTGGATTTATGCAGTTGCTGGAAATAGGCCGTGTAGTCATAGCTGGTAAAGGCGTTCTCGCGTCCACCTGCTGCGGCGATGCGGCGGGAGAACTCGCCCATCGGAACAGACTTCGTTCCCTTGAACATCATGTGCTCCAGCACATGGGCGACACCGGTCGTACCGGTCTTCTCATCCATACTGCCTGCGCGGTACCAGATCTGCTGCACCACGGTCGGCGCACGATGGTCTTCTTTCACGATGACCTTCAAGCCATTGGAGAGCGTCTTCTCGAACACTTCCGCCTGCGCCAGCCCCGCCCACAAGACACAGCCTAAAACCCAATAAAATCTCATTCGATTCGTCCCTAACCGTTAAAATGCGCGCGCATTATCTGATAACTATTAAACATTGCCTAACCCCATGTTCAGCTTCCTGAAAAAGAATTCGACAGCAACCGATACCACCAGAACCAGCTGGGTCTCTCGACTCACCGCAGGGCTGGCGCGCACGGGTGGACAGTTGGCGAGTTTGTTTGTTCCGGGCGGCAAGATCGATGATGAGCTGTATGAAGAACTTGAGACCATCCTCATCACCGCTGATGTGGGTATGGACGCGACCCGTACGTTGCTGGCAGACGTGCGCCGTCAAGTGAAGGAACAGCACCTGACCGAAGCCAGCCAATTGAAAGAGGCGCTGGCGCATGCGCTCCTCAAACTGCTGCAACCGCTGGCAAAGCCACTGGATGTCACACCGCACAAACCGTTCGTCATCATGATGTGTGGGGTGAATGGTGCAGGCAAGACGACCTCCATCGGCAAGTTAGCTAAACATTTCCAGAATCAAGGCAAGTCGGTATTGCTCGCGGCGGGCGATACCTTCCGCGCTGCCGCGCGTGAGCAATTGATGGAATGGGGCAAGCGCAACGATGTGACCGTCATCGCGCAACAGAGCGGCGATGCCGCAGCCGTCATCTACGACGCCGTGCAAGCCGCGCAAGCGCGTGGCATCGATGTGGTGCTGGCGGATACGGCAGGCCGCCTCACCACCCAGGCGCACCTGATGGAAGAGATCAAGAAGGTGAAGCGTGTCATCGCCAAGGTGATGCCCGAGGCACCGCACGAGGTGTTGCTGGTGCTGGATGCCAACACGGGCCAGAACGCACTGTCGCAGGTCAAAGCATTTGATGAAGCACTCGGTGTGACAGGACTGGTGCTGACCAAGTTGGATGGTACGGCCAAAGGCGGCGTCATCGCCGCCATCGCCAAGGCACATCCCATCCCCGTACGCTTCATCGGCGTGGGTGAAGGCTTGGATGACCTGCGTCCCTTCGTGGCGGAAGATTTCATCTCTGCACTGCTTGGGATCGACGCATGATCCAGTTCAATCAAGTCTATAAGCGCTATCCCGGCGGACATGAAGCGCTGAGAGACTTGAGCTTCGAGATCACCGAAGGCGAGATGGTGTATCTCACCGGACACTCCGGCGCAGGCAAGAGCACCTTGCTCAAACTCATCGCCGCCATCGAACGTCCCACTAGCGGCAGTGTGTTGGTGAAGGGGCAGAACATCCGCTCCATCAAGCGTGAAGCTATACCCGCACTACGCCGCAACATCGGCCTCATCTTCCAAGACCACAAACTCCTGTTCGACCGTAGCGCATTCGATAACGTGATGTTGCCCTTGCAGATCGGCGGCTTCGACCACCGCGAGTCTGCCAAACGCGCGCGTGCCGCACTGGACAAGGTCGGGCTGCTGGCGCGTGAGAAGGCCAATCCTATCTCGCTGTCCGGCGGTGAACAGCAACGTCTTTGTATCGCACGCGCCATCGTCAACCGCCCCGCTATCCTTTTGGCCGACGAACCCACGGGTAATCTCGATAGCGATTACGCCAACGAGATCATGCACATCTTCAAGTCCTTCCATCAGGTGGGCGTGACGCTGGTGATCTCCACACATGCCGAGAATGTGCTGACGCAATTCCCGGCACGTGAGTTACACCTGAAACAGGGAGCGTTGCTGTGAGCACCTTCATCGAACATCTGCGTGTGTTGCGTGCGACCTTGTTACGGCTGTTGCTGACACCAAATGCGACATTACTCAACGTGCTCATCATCGGCATCGCACTGAGCCTTCCCGTGGGCGGTTATGTGATCTTGAAGAGCGTACAAAGCCTGACTGGGCAACTCACAGGTACACCACAGATCAGCGTGTTCATCAAAGTCGGCACGGGTGCAGGAGAAGTCACTCGCATCGGGGACAAACTGAAGCAGAACGCCAAGATCGAACGCGTCGAATTCGTTCCGCGCGATGTCGCCTTCAAGAAGCTACAACAAAGCACCGAACTATCCGATGTGATCGGCGACCTATCGCAGAATCCCTTACCCGATGCCTACATCGTCTATCCCAAAGCCACCGATGCTTCAGCGATGGAATCCTTGCGCGACGAGTTGAAGACGTGGGCCCAGTTCGACCACGTCCAACTCGACTCAGCGTGGGTTCACCGTTTAGAGGCAGTCTTGGGCTTCGGTAGGTTGGCGGTCGGCATATTGGCGGGATTGCTCAGCTTTGCCCTCATCGCCATCACCTTCAACACCATCCGCCTACAGATATTGACGCGACGCGATGAGATCGAGGTCGCCAAGTTGATCGGAGCGACCGATGCCTTCATTCGCCGTCCCTTCCTCTACTTCGGCCTGGCCCAAGGCCTACTTGGCGGTGTCGCGGCATGGCTCATCGTGTCGGGCAGCGTATTCCTGCTGAACCATTACTTGGGCGACCTGGCCTCGGTCTACGCCAGCGAATTCAGCCTGCTTTCCCTATCTATTGCCGACAGCGCCACCCTGCTCGGTTTCGCAGCCTATCTAGGCTGGCTGGGCGCTTGGTTCTCGGTATCACAGCATCTGTGGCAGATCGAGCCCCGCTGAAGGCCCCCTGAACCGAACTTTCCAGACTCTTGGCACTCTCAACCAGCGAGTGCTAATATACAAGCATGAGGAGGGAAAACCCATGAATGCAAGTTTGAATCTACCTATGCCGTCTGCCGTTGGCAGCTTGGAGTCGTACGTTCAATCGGTCAATCGTTTCCCTGTGTTGTCGCAAGAGGAAGAAGTTGCTTTGGCGACACGCTTCAGGAACGA
This sequence comes from Sideroxydans sp., assembly GCA_030823965.1. GTDB lineage: Bacteria > Pseudomonadota > Gammaproteobacteria > Burkholderiales > Gallionellaceae > Sideroxyarcus. The sequence goes on along the minus strand of JAVBYP010000076.1, from coordinate 16,892 downwards.
GAGCGACCTTGATGCCGCACGCCAGTTGGTGCTGTCTCATCTGCGCGTGGTGGTGAGCGTTGCGCGTGGCTACAACGGCTACGGTCTGCCACAAGCCGACCTGATCCAAGAAGGCAATATCGGCCTGATGAAGGCAGTGAAGCGCTACGACCCTGAGCGCGGTGTGCGCTTGGTGTCGTTCGCTTTGCATTGGATCCGCGCAGAGATACATGAATACGTAGTGCGAAATTGGCGCATGGTTAAGATCGCGACCACCAAAGCTCAACGCAAGTTGTTCTTCAACCTGCGCAGCATGAAACAGGGCTTGGAATCGCTCAAACCGCAACAGGTCACTGAGATCGCGCAACAGCTCAATGTGAGCGAACAGGACGTGGTGGAGATGGAATCTCGTTTTGCAGGACACGAGATGGCACTCGACCCCTTGGCCGCCGAAGACGAGGAAAGCTACGCGCCTATCCAATATCTAGCGGATAGCGAAGAGCATGAGCCATCGACCATTCTCGAGACATCGGAGCGTGAGCACCTGCAAACAACTGGTCTTGCCAAGGCTCTGGCCAGCTTGGATGAGCGTAGCCGCAAGATCGTGGAAGCACGTTGGTTGCGAGAGGATGATGGGGCGACCCTGCATGAGCTGGCAGCCGAGTTCAATGTGTCTGCAGAGCGTATCCGTCAGATCGAGCAAAAGGCGATGAGCAAGATGCAAGGACTATTGGCTTTACCAGCCCCTCGCTGATCCTCACGCAAAAACAAAGAAGCCGCAGAGTGATCTGCGGCTTCTTTAGTTTTGTGGAACGTTATTTCACAACGGTGAGTTTGGGCTTGCTCGGTGTTGGCGGAGTCTCATCCGGCCCACCTTCTTGTATTGCCGAGATGGGGGATGATTCTTGCCCTTGGAATACCAAGCCCTGCCCTGTTTCCTTGGCGAAGATACCGATCACAGCGGAGATAGGAACGATGATCTGGTGAGCCACACCACCGAAACGCCCGCCGCAAGTGATGTCTTCATTGCCCAGATGCAGGTTCTTCACCGCATCGACACCGATGTTCAGAACGATCTTCCCATCCTTCACATATGCCATAGGCACTTGCGTGTAGTCATCCACCTGCACAGCTAGGTAAGGTGTATAGCCCGCATCGCCACACCACTCATGGATAGCACGGATCAGATAAGGCTTGGTGGATGGTTCACTCATCGCCATATGATTACTTGCGCATCGCCTTTTCTGCAGGAGTCATCGCTTCGATGAAGCCGGGACGAGAGAAGATACGCTCTGCATACTTCATCAGGGGCGTCGCATCCTTGTCCAAATGGATACCGTAGTGGTCCAAGCGCCACAACAATGGTGCGATTGCAACATCTAGCATGGAGAACTCGTCACCCAGCATGAACTTCTGCTTGGCGAAAACAGGTGCGATCTGTGTCAAATTAGCTTGAACAGCTGCGCGAGCTTTCTCTGCCACTTTGGCATTACCACTCTCAAGACCGGCGATATGACAGAACAACTCTTGTTCGAAACGATGCAGGAACAAGCGGGCACGAGCACGCATGACAGGGTCAGGCGGCATCAGTTGCGGATGCGGGAAGCGTTCGTCGATGTATTCGTTGATGATGTTGGCTTCGTACAAGATCAGGTCGCGCTCGACCAGAACGGGCACCTTGTTGTAAGGATTCATCACTGCCAGATCTTCTGGCATGTTGTTCACATCGACATCGATGACTTGGAAGTCCATGCCCTTTTCGAACAGCACGAAACGACAACGGTGGCTGTAGGGATCTGTCGTCCCAGAATAGAGTGTCATCATAATTAAAGCACCTAAAATCAAATAGCTAGTATAAAAAATCAAAAAGGCGGAGCAATCTGCTCCGCCGATTTGGAACTTATTGAAACGGTGCGGAAATTAACACAAACCGCACCCCAGTTTCAATCCGCTTAGTGGATATCTTTCCAGATTTCCTTCTTCAGCGCGTAAACCAGCATCAATAGTACCGATAAGAACGCCAAAACAATCCAACCGATCTGCTGGCGCACCAGCTTGGACGGCTCACTCATGAACACCAAATAGTTGGTCAGATCGCCAACCGCGGCATCGTATTCAGCGGGTTGCATCGAGCCTGGCGTCTTCAGGATCAGCTTCTTGATGTCGTGTCCTTCATGTTGCTCAGACTCGAGAGCCTGCTCGCCTTGCAGATCAGCCAATACGAACGGCATGCCCACACTCGGGAATACAGTGTTATTCCAACCGCTGGTCTTAGATATATCCACATAGAAGCTTCGCATATAGGTGTACAACCAGTCTGGACTACGTGAACGTGCGATGACGCTCAAATCAGGAGGCGCAACGCCATATGCGAGCTTGGCCGAGTTCGAATCCATCGCGGCTTGCATGGTCGAACCGATCTTCACGTCTTCTGGCATCTCCAATTCTTTCTTGATCTGCTCTTCAGACATGCCGATGTCGGTCAGGCGGTTGTATCGCATGTAACTCGCTGAGTGACAAGCCAAGCAACGTGAAGTGAACAACTTCGCACCACGTTGCAGTGAGGCTTGGTCTTTCAGATTGACCGGCGCCGTATCTAAATGAACACCAGCACCGCTGGCGATCGCCATTGCTGGTACTGCCATCAGCAGCACCAACATCCCTAGTTTTTTGATTGCATTCATGTCAACGAACCTCTCTCAATTATTTGGACGTCACACGATCAGGTTCTGGCTTGCACTTATCGATCTTGGTGTACCACGGCATCAAGAAGAAGAAGGCAAAATAGACGACCGCCAACACACGCGAGATCCATGTGTACAACTCAGTAGCAGGCATCAAGCCGAGATAACCCAAACCGACGAAGCTGACCACGAACGAAGCTAAGAAAGCCTTGTAGATGGGGCCGCGATAACGGATCGATTTCACCTGACCACGATCTAGCCAAGGCAAGGCAAAGAAGATCACGGTTGCGACACCCATCGCCACGACACCTGGGAACTGTGAGCCAAACAACGGAGGCACAGCACGCAAGATCGCGTAGTAAGGCGTGAAATACCACACTGGAGCGATGTGCTCAGGTGTCTTCATCGGGTTAGCCGGAACGAAGTTGTTGTACTCCAAGAAGTACCCGCCCATGTCCGGTGCAAAGAAGACGACGGAAACAAAGACGATCAGGAACGCGACCGCAGCCACCGCATCTTTGACCACCATGTAGGGGAAGAAGGGGATGCCATCCACTGGATGACCATCAGGGCCCTTGTTCTTTTTGATCTCGATACCGTCTGGGTTGTTGGATCCGACTTCATGCAAGGCAACCAAGTGAGCCACGATGATCAGTACCAAGATCAACGGAATGGCAACTACGTGCAATGCGAAGAAACGGTTCAAGGTGATGTCAGACACAACGAAGTCACCGCGTATCAGGATCGCCAAGTCTTGGCCTACGAACGGCACGGAAGAGAAAAGGTTCACAATGACCTGCGCACCCCAGAAAGACATCTGCCCCCAAGGCAAGAGGTATCCCATGAACGCTTCACCCATCAAAGCGAGATAGATGATCATGCCGATGATCCACAGTAGCTCTCGCGGTTTACGGTAGGAGCCGTACATCAAGCCGCGGAACATGTGCAGATAGATGACGATGAAGAACATCGAGGCACCCGTCGAGTGGATATTGCGCAAGATCCAACCCAATTGCACATCACGCATGATGTATTCGACGGAAGCGAAAGCGAACAATGCATCAGGCTTGTAGTTCATCGTCAGAAAGATCCCGCTGACGATCTGGATGACCAGCACCAACAGCGCCAAGCCGCCAAAGAAATACCAGAAGTTGAAGTTCTTCGGTGCGTAATACTCAGAAGCATGAGCCTTCCAAGTGGAGGTGAGTGGGAAACGCTCATCAACCCATGCCAGCAGATTTTTAAGTAAATTCATCATGCTGTTGCCCCCTTATCAGCTGGCTGACCGCCCTTAAGCTTACTTTTGTCATCATCCCCAACCAACAAGCGTGTTTCGCTCAAATACTGGTGAGGAGGAATGATCAGATTGGTTGGTGCGGGGACACCCTTGAATACACGCGCAGCCAAGTCGAAACGCGAACCATGGCAAGGACAGAACCAGCCGCCCGCCCAATTAGCCCCCAAGTCTGCAGGGGACACTTCAGGACGGAAAGTCGGCGAACAACCCAGGTGCGTACACACACCCAACACAACCAACACTTCCGGCTTGATCGAGCGCGTCGCGTTATTGCAGTATTCCGGTTGCTGCGGAACAGAAGAGGAAGGATCGGCAAGATCCCCATCATGCTTGGCCAATAGATCAAGCATCTCTGGAGTACGACGTACGATCCATACTGGTTTACCTTGCCATTCGATACTGATCATCGTGCCTGGTTCGATCGCACTGATATCCACTTCGACTGGAGCACCTGCCGCCTTGGCACGTTCGCTAGGCATCAAGCTCATCACGAACGGCGCACCCGCGCCGGCCGCTGCGACGCCGCCAGCTGCTGCTGTCGCGGCGAGTAACATACGTCGCTTACTTTGATCTACATTCTCGGTCATATCCCTCATCCCTTCTGAAATACGTCATACAAAAAAACGACCTGCACCAGAACTTCCATGCACAGAGATATCGTTTGGTATTGGAGGATGGCACCGTCTGTCTTAATGAATAATTGTTATAACAAACTGAAATTCGACTCCCCGCTCCGAACTTCATGCCGACTACAGAACTACAAAAATCAGTTGTTCTTCGCGCCCTGCTTGACCCACTTACGGATAGCCAAGATGTATTGACGATCCAGAGTGCCTGAGGCATTCAAACCCATAGGCATCTTCAAGCCTTTGTTTGTGCCAGTAAGCAATTTAGAGATCGTGCTTGCCTCACTATTGCCGGGGATGACCACCTTGCCGAATTTAGTGCCCTTCATCAGATTGTCATAGGTTGTCAGATCAAGGCCGCTCTTCAGGTAGCCTTTGCCACCCGGCTTATGACAACTGACACAGTAGTCATCAAAGATCGGCTGAATGTCTTTTTTGTAACTGACCTCGCCAGAACGCAAGACATTCATGGCGTCATGCGCAGGAGAATCTGCTCTGTATTCCGCCAGCGCGTTGAATGACAGGGCGCTCAAGACCATGCCGCCCACTAACATCATTTTATTCATACGATCTCCCCAAGATGACATGCGCAACATAATAGTCGCCTCAAGTCACATCCCTCACAGCTGAATGGCGCTGCCCCAACATGCCAAAAATCTGAGTTAAGCCAGATTCTGATGACTCGAACGGGTCATGTCAAAACCGAAGGCGAATACTACGCAACGCTTTTACGGAATGCAACGCACTCTTGGCCCAGAAAGTCACAAATCAAATCGGGTTGTCCTGATCGAAGAAACGATGTTCCAGGCCGAATCTGGCGACCAAAGCCTCCCCAAGCGACTGAATCCCATAGCGTTCTGTCGCATGATGACCCGCCGAAATGAAGGCCACCCCCGTTTCTTGAGCAAGATGAAAACATTGTTCTGAGGCTTCGCCCGTCAAAAAGACATCCACTCCCAAAGCGATTGCTTGCTCGAAATAGCCCTGCCCTCCCCCACTGCACCAAGCGACCTTGGAGACGTTCGCCTCCAGATTGCCGATGACTTGGGGCTCACGCCCCAATGTTTCAGCAATGCTTTGCTTCAAATCCGCCAATGACATCGTTTCCAGCAAATTTCCATGGCAAGCGATGTCCTGCTCCCCGAATCGGCCTGCCTCGACAAAATCCAAGCGTTTTCCCAACTGCACGTTGTTTCCCCATTCAGGATGGGCATCAAGGGGTAAGTGATAAGCCAGCAGACTGACATCGTGTTCTAACAGATGGGCGATGCGACGCTTCTTTATACCCGTGACGCAAGCGTCCTCGCTGCGCCAGAAATATCCATGATGCACGAGAATGGCATCCGCTCCCCATGCCGTCGCGGCTTCTAAGACTGCTTGCGATGCTGTGACCCCCGTCGCGATACGACGCACCTCTGACTTACCCTCTACTTGTATTCCGTTCGGGCAATAGTCGCGAAATCGACTGACCCCCAGCTCGCTTCCGATATAATCTCGCAACTCTAATAACCGCATCACAACCACCCCTATTCATCGCTTGTTCGGATCATATCATGCGTAAATTCTGGCTCCTGTTCGCTCAGGCCACCACCATAGCCTTGGCGGTTTTATTCGTCATCCACACACTGAAACCGACGCTGCTGCCCACCGCCGCCAGAAGCGGTGTCGTGACCCTGTATGAGGATGAAAAACCAGAATCTGTCAGTGAACTGCCCAATGTCGGTTTCAGCCGCGCCGCCCAAAAGGTGATGCCAGCAGTGGTGAACATCTTCACCACCAGCGAAGTGAAACAACAGGCGCATCCCTTCATGGAAGATCCGCGCTTCAAGTTCTTCTTTGGTGATGAATTCGATGACAACGCTGCACAACAGAACTCCAGTCTAGGATCGGGAGTGCTCGTCAGTCATGACGGTTACATCCTGACCAATCATCATGTGGTCGAATCAGCCGACCAGATCGAAGTCGCGTTTGCGGATGGTCGCAAAGCCAAAGGCCGCATCATCGGAACCGACCCTGACACCGATCTCGCTGTCATCAAAGTGGATATCGGCAACGATCTGCCCGCAGTGACCTTTGCGGGTGCGGAAGCTGCGCATGTGGGTGACATCGTACTCGCGGTAGGCAACCCCTTCGGGGTGGGACAGACCGTCACCATGGGTATCGTCAGCGCACTCAAGCGCAATCATTTGGGTCTGAACACTTTCGAGAACTTCATTCAGACTGACGCTGCTATAAACCCCGGCAACTCAGGCGGCGCATTGGCGGATATAGAAGGAAATCTGCTGGGCATCAACAGTGCGATCTATTCACCGAACGGCGGCTCACTCGGTATCGGCTTCGCCATCCCTGTGAGCACTGCTAAAAAGATCATGGAGCAAATCATCCAGAGTGGGTCGGTGACACGTGGTTGGATCGGTGTAGCCGTGCAAGATATGACTCCAGAACTAGCCGAGTCATTCAAACTGAAAGACACACAAGGCGTGCTGATATCGGAAGTAGTACGTGGTAGCCCAGCAGACAAGGCCGGTATCAAACCGGGAGACATCTTGGTGAGCATCGCTGATAGCGCGCTCTCCGATTCGACCGTCATGTTAGAAACCATCTCAGCGCTCGTCCCAGGCAACTCCGTGTCACTCAAGTTGTTGCGCAATCAAACTGATGTCGTGGTAGAGGTTAAAGTTGGGAAACGCCCGAAACCAAAGGTTGCCGAGTAGACTCAAGCAGCCTTGCTAGGCTTACCAGTCCAAGCTGCCACAACGATACCCGCTTCATATAGTAGCCAAAGAGGTATCGCCAACATGAATTGCGACACCACATCGGGTGGCGTGAAGATGGCACCGATGACGAACGCCGCGACGATGACGTAGGAGCGTATCTCACGTAGCTTCTGCACTGTCACAAATCCTATTCGCACCAACAACACGACCGCCACCGGCACTTGAAATGCGATGCCGAATGCCATGAACATGCCGATGACGAAACTCAGATATTTATCGATGTCCGTCATCACTGCCACCCCTTGAGGCGCAGCCGCTGTGATGAATCCGAACACCACGGGGAAAACGGCGAAATAAGCGAAGGCCATACCGCTGTAGAACAACAAGGTGCTGGCGATCACTAGGGGTAGCACCAAGCGCTTTTCCTGCGCGTACAACCCGGGCGCAACGAAGCGCCACACTTGATAGAGCATATAAGGCAATGCAATGAGGAAGGCTGTCATCATCGCCACTTTGAGTGGGACGAAAAAGGGCGTGGTGACATCGGTGGCGATCATCTGCCCACCTTGCGGCAACTTGGCCAACATCGGTTGCGCCAATAGAGAGTAGAGATCGGCAGCCCACGGAAATAGGCAGATGAATATCAGTAGCAAGGCGAGTGCTGAATTCAGCAGGCGTGAACGCAACTCAATAAGGTGGCCGACTAGGCTTTCGCTGATACCCATCACGATGGATTATTTTTTGTGTCGTTAGGCAGAGGAACTTCAGGTGGGGCTACGGATGGTGTTTGACGGTACTGCGCTTGAAGGATCTGTTGCTCCAGCGTCAGTTGCGCCGCCTTCACTTCTTGCTCTACTTCATCGACTTGCTGCAAGAAGTCCTGCTTCATCTTACTTGCCGCTTCAATATCCATCTCGTTGGAGATGTCGTTCTTGACGGTGGTCACATAGCGTTGCAGCCGGCTCCACATATGGCCAGCCGTGCGGGCCACTTGCGGTAGCCTTTCTGGGCCTATGACGATGAGCCCGACTAGGGCGATCACCAGCAGTTCAGAGAAGGCGACGTCGAACACGACTTACTTGTCCTTCACTTCACCTTCGATGGTCTTTGGGTCAGCCTTTTTGCTGGCCTCGTCTTCACCCTTCATCCCGTCTTTGAATCCCTTGACAGCCCCACCCAGATCGCTACCAAGGTTGCGTAATTTTTTTGTACCAAAAACCAGCACGACTACGATAAGGACAACCAACCAATGCCACCAAGCTCCTACGCCCATAATTTATCTCCTAGTTTTAACTACGTTTGACCATAGGCGGGATGTTGCCACCGCCGATGACGTGGATATGCAGATGAAACACTTCTTGACCACCGCCCTTGCCAGAATTGATGACAGTGCGAAATCCATTCTCTAAACCTTGTTCACGCGCCAATTTAGGCGCTAAGAGGAGCATCTTACCCAATAAGGCCGCGTGACTGTCGTCCGCTTCCATCAAAGAGACCAGATGATGTTTTGGAACGATCATGAAATGCACTGGAGCGACAGGATTGATGTCGTGGAAAGCGAAAACGTCATCATCCTCATACACCTTACGGCTCGGTATCTCGCCACGAGCGATCTTGCAGAAGATGCAGTTGTCACTCATTTTCGGCTCGCCTTCTCAACGATGCCGGAGACACCCTCACGGCGCGCCAATTCTTGCAACACATCGTCTGCGCTCAATCCTTTGTGCGCCAGCAATACCATGGTGTGGAACCACAGGTCGGCGACTTCATAAGTCAGATGTTGCTTGTCACCATCCTTCGCCGCCAACAACACCTCACCCGCCTCTTCGATCACTTTCTTGAGGATGGCGTCATCGCCTTTACTAAACAGCTTGGCAACATAAGAGGACTCGGGCGCTGCTTGCTTGCGCGCCTCAATAGTCTCAGTCAGTTTTTGTAGGATGTCGTTGCTCATTTCTTATATATCTCATCGGGTGATTTAAGCACGGCGTCAACCTCGACCCACTCGCCTTTCTCCAGCTTACTGAAGAAACAGCTTTGGCGTCCAGTGTGGCAAGCGATCCCACCCTGTTGCTCCACTTGCAGTAGCACCACATCGCCATCGCAATCCAGTCGGATCTCTTTCACCTTCTGGATGTGACCGGATTCCTCTCCCTTGTGCCACAACTTCTTGCGCGAACGCGACCAATATACCGCCTCACTCTTTTGCCAAGTCAGTAGCAGGGCATCGCGATTCATCCAAGCCACCATCAACACACGTCCTGTCGCTGCGTCTTGCGCGATAGCAGGAACTAAGCCGTCATCCGACCAGTTGATCTTGTTCAACCAAATTTCGCTCATTTCAAAGTCTCACTTCTATACCTTGCGCAGCCATATGCTGCTTAGCTTGTTGCACGGTGTATTCGCCGAAGTGGAAGATGCTCGCAGCTAGCACGGCATCTGCGCCACCCTGCTTAACGCCATCCGCCAAGTGTTGTAGGTTGCCTACGCCACCGCTGGCGATGACGGGAATCTCCAAGGCATCAGTCACTGAACGAGTCAGCGCAAGGTCGAAGCCGCGCTTTTGCCCATCCTGATCCATGCTGGTGAGCAATATCTCGCCAGCGCCTAATGTCTGCATCTTCTTTGCCCATTCGATGACATCAAGACCAGTGGCTTTGCGACCACCATGAGTGAAAACTTCCCACTTACCGGGCGCAGTCTGCTTGGCATCGATGGCGACCACGATGCACTGTGAGCCGTAACGCGATGCCGCATCGGCCACCAGTTGTGGATTCACTACCGCCGAAGTGTTGATGCTGACCTTGTCAGCACCTGCATTGAGTAGATTGCGTACGTCTTGCACTTCACGCACGCCGCCGCCAACAGTCAAAGGGATGAACACCTGCTCGGCCACTTGCTCGATGATACGAAAGATGATGCCGCGATCATCAGAGCTAGCCGTGATATCCAGAAATGTGAGTTCGTCTGCACCTTGGTCATCGTAGCGTTTGGCGATCTCTACTGGATCACCCGCATCACGCAGTTCGACGAAGCTGACGCCCTTGACCACACGTCCTGCGGTCACATCCAAACAGGGGATGATTCGCTTTGCCAGCATCAGAGTTGAGGCGACAGTTCGTCTGCCAAAGCTTGCGCCGCGCGGAAATCCAGCGTGCCTTCATAGATGGCACGACCCGTGATCGCTCCGGTGATGCCTTCTGAACGCACCGCACACAACTTGCGTACATCATCCAGATTAGTGATGCCACCGCTGGCGATGACCGGCACATGCAATGGACGCGCTAATTCGACGGTCGCTTCGATGTTCACACCGCTCATCATGCCGTCGCGGCCGATGTCGGTGTAGATGATAGCTTCCACGCCATAGCCTTCAAAGCGTTTCGCCAAATCTGCGACATCATGGCCAGTGAGTTTGGACCAACCATCCACCGCTACTTTGCCCCCTTTGGCATCCAAGCCAACCATCACATGTCCGGGGAATGCATCACAGGCCTCATGTAGGAAGCCAGGCACTTTGACCGCAGCCGTACCGATGATAACGTAGGTGATACCCAGATCAAGATAACGCTCTATGGTATCTAGATCACGGATGCCGCCACCCAGTTGAACTGGTATGTCAGTCCCCACTGCTTCGATGATGCTACGTACTGCGGCTTCGTTCTTGGGTTTGCCGGCGAAAGCGCCGTTCAGGTCGACCAGATGCAGACGGCGCGCGCCTTGCGCTAGCCAGTGTTTTGCCATCGCGGCAGGATCGTCAGAGAACACGGTCGCGCCCTCCATCTCACCTTGGCGCAGACGTACACATTGGCCATCTTTCAAATCGATTGCGGGAATGATCAGCGTTTTAGTATCCATGATTTAACAGTCAGACAGGATTCCAGTTAACAAAATTTCGCAACAGCTGCAAACCAGCTGCCGCGCTCTTCTCAGGGTGAAACTGTACTGCGAACAAATTATCTTTTGCCACCGCACATACGAAAGGTTTTGGATAATCACTCGTCGCTTGTACCAAAGCAACATCGCTCGGCTGCACATAATAGCTGTGCACGAAATAGAAACGGGCATCTTGTTCGATGCCGTTCCACAGCACGTGCTGTGCATGGTGTACGCGATTCCAACCCATATGCGGCACTTTGAGCTTACCTCCCTGCTCGTCCGTCAGCCCGGAGGCGAAGCGAACCACCCCACCCGGCAACACACCCAAACCGGGGATATCACCTTCCGAACTATGCTCGAACAGCATCTGCAAGCCGATACAGATACCAAGGAATGGTTTGTTGTGCGCAGCATCGATGACCGCTTGACGCAGACCACGCGCATCCATCTCGCGCATACAGTCGCGCATCGCCCCTTGACCCGGAAATACGACACGCTTGGCATCGGCGATTATCTTGGCGTCATCCGTCACACAAACAGTTGCATCGGGTGCGACCTTGCGCACGGCTTGATGCACCGAGCGCAAGTTACCCATACCGTAGTCAACGATGGCTACATCAACCATATTTTTTACAGCGTTCCCTTGGTGGATGGCATCACGCCAGACATGCGTGGGTCTTGCTCCAGCGCGACACGCAATGCACGACCGAAGGCCTTGAAGATGGTCTCGGCTTGGTGGTGAGCGTTATCGCCCGCCAGATTGTCGATGTGCAAGGTCACCAAAGCGTGATTGACGAAGCCTTGGAAGAACTCACGAATGAGGTCCACATCGAATTCGCCGATGGTGGAACGGGTGAATTCACAGTTGAACACCAAACCGGGACGACCCGAGATGTCGAGCACGACACGTGACAACGCCTCGTCCAAAGGCACGTAGGCATGGCCGTAACGACGCAGACCTTTCTTGTCGCCGATAGCTTGATTGAACGCTTGACCCAATGTGATACCTATGTCTTCCACCGTGTGGTGCGCATCGATGTGCAGATCACCCTTGGCCAAGATCTCCAGATCGACCAAGCCGTGCCTAGCCACTTGATCCAGCATGTGCTCAAGGAAATGCAAACCGGTATCCAGTTTTACCTTGCCTGTACCGTCCAGATTCAGCTCGACGGCGATCTTGGTTTCCAGTGTGTTGCGAGTGACTTTTGCGCTACGCATCTTTTTCCCTATGCGAGTTGGTTGATCGAATCTTGTAGTGCTGTGATGAATCTTGCGCCCTCTTCTGGCGTTCCCACCGTGACGCGCAGACAGTCCGTCAAAGCCGGATGCCCGCCATTCAGGTTCTTGATCAGCACACCGCGCTGTTTCAAGCCTTCGAATATCTGCGTGGCTTTTGCCACACGGAACAGGATGAAGTTAGCCTCGCTCGGATATGCCTTCACACCTGTGATGGCGCTCAGGCCAGACATCAATCTCGTCCGTTCCTGTTTGATACTTGCAGCCTGCGCCAACAAGATGTCATGGTGTTGCAGTAATTTCGAGGCGACCAATTGCGGCAGGACGCCGACATTATACGGTAAGCGCAGCTTTTCCAACTGCGCTAGCCAAGCTGTGGAGCCGGCCAAAAAGCCCAAGCGCAATCCAGCCATCCCCAACTTGGAGAAGGTTCGCATCACCAATAGATTATCGTAATGCGCCAGCTGCGGAATGAAGCTGTCGCTGGCAAAGGCATAATAAGCCTCATCCACCACCACCAATCCAGGAGATGCCTCGATGATCCGTTTGACCGCCTCTGCATCAAACAGGTTGCCGGTTGGGTTGTTCGGATAAGCGAGGAACACCAACGCCGGTTGCTCGCGCTTGATCGCATCTAGCGTCGCTTGCAGATCGAGTGAGAAGTCCTGAGTCAGTGGCACGCCGACGTATCTCATGCCCGTAAAGGCGGCGATCATCTTGTACATCACGAAAGAGGGTTCGACGCTCAGCAATACGGCGCCCGGCTTCGCCACCGCCATCGCAAGCACCTGAATGATCTCATCCGACCCATTGCCCAACAGCACATCCATGCCAGACGGCAGGTTCGTGACCGAACGAATGTGGGCTTTCAGCTCATGGGCACCCGCATCCGGATAGCGATTGATGGCGGCATCGGCCACCATGCGCGCGATCTCATCACGTAGCGTCTGCGGTAACAGATAGGGATTCTCCATCGCATCCAGCTTTATGAAGCCCGTACTAGGCGGGACATGGTAGGCATGGAGCGCTTGTATCTCCGTGCGGATCAGACTGGTTGGGGTGACGGCGGAGCTAGCGGAAGACATGAATGGGTGGTGTTTCAACGAGGTGGCGCATTCTACCGTAATCTGGCGGATAAACAGAAACGCCGCTTATAATCCCAGCATCGCAAAAAGGCCTAGCCATGACAGCCAAGATACTCCGCGTGCTGCTTGTCGAGACATCCGACACGGACGCACAAAAAACATTAGCTAAGCTAAGCTCTTCCGGATACACCGTAGACCACCAAAGGGTGACGGATGCGCTCGGCATGCAGTCTGCACTGTTCGGCGCGACCTTCGATGTCATCCTCTGTAGCGACGACCCAGACAGCTTCGGCGGTCTCGATGCGCTGAGGCTCCTGCAAAAACTCGAATTAGACATCCCCTTCCTACTACTGGCGCGTGACCTGCGCGAAGAGACCATCATCCGCACCATGCAAGAAGGTGTCGATGATTACATCCTCAAAGGCAGCTTGAATCGTCTCGTTCCCTCCATCGAACACAATCTACGCGAGGCACGTATCCGAGCCGAGCATCGCACCGCACAGCTCGAACTGATCGAGAACCAGACGCGCATGCATGCCTTCATCGCCGACCTACCCGGCATGGCATATCAGATCCTGCTACATAAAGATGGCCGCGTGAGCTTCCCCTACGTGAGCGAAGGTTGCCAAGCATTGTTGGGATTGGAGCCGCAGGAACTCATCGCTGACGCACACCTGTTCGATGCCATGCTGCATCCCGATGATCGCGCTGCCTATCAACAAAGTATGCATGCCTCAGCCCAGAATCTGACCTTCTGGAACTGGGAAGGCCGCATCCTCACCATGCCCGACAACGAGATCAAATGGATCAACCTGCGCTGCAGCCCACGTCAGACCTTTGAAGGGGTTCAATGGGAAGGCATCATGCTCAACATCACCCAGAGCAAGACTGCTGAAGCCGAACTGAATCGTTCACAAGAACAGCTGCGCGAACTATCGTCCCATATCCAAGATGTGCGCGAGCAAGAACGCATCGCCATCGCACGTGAGGTACATGACGACTTAGGCAGCCTACTCACCGCGACCAAACTCGATATCGCTTGGCTCATCGGACGCCTGAAAGGCCAGACCGAATTGGCCGATAAAGCGAAGATGATCGAAGAACTGGTGGATAAATGTGTCCGCTCCGCCAGCACCATCTCACGCAACTTGCGCCCTAGCGCCCTAGACACCTTCGGACTTGTCGCCGCCATCGAGAACGAAGCGAACGAATTCTCACAACGCACTGGCGTCACTTGCGTCTTCGACAATCTTGATGAAGGCACGACGGTCTCCCCCCATGTCGCCATCACCCTCTTCCGCATCTTCCAAGAGGCACTGGCCAACATAACGAAACATGCCGCTGCTACTCGCGTCTCCATTTCGGTCATCAACAAGGCCGATCGTGTCGATCTGATGGTGCATGACAACGGTCGCGGCATACGCGATGCTGATCGCAGCAAGCCACGCTCTTTCGGACTGCGCGGCATCTTTGAACGTGTCGCCCATTTTGGGGGAGATGTGAAGCTGGAAAGTACACAAGGCAAAGGGACGAAACTGATGGTATGCATCCCGCATGAACCGAAGAACAAAGCCGCCTCCATGCTCGCTTCAGATTCGCAACAAGCCCTTTTCCCATGAGCCGCCAATAGGTAAACAGAATGATAAAAGTGCTCATCGCCGACGACCACGCCTTGATCCGCAAAGGATTGAAGCAACTATTGGACGATACGGAAGAACTACGTGTCACAGGCGAAGCCGAGACTGGCATCGAAGCTTTCAGGATGGCGCAGACAGGCGAATTCGACGTCGTCCTGCTGGATATCAGCATGCCCGACAAACACGGCATCGATGTCCTCAAGCAGATCAAGGACAGCCAGCCGCAACTACCTATATTGATGCTGAGCATGCACCCTGAAGAGCAATACGCCCTGCGCTCCATGAAAGCAGGCGCTGCGGGGTACCTCAACAAACAGAGCGCCCCAGCCCAACTGGTGACGGCGATCCGTCAAGTCGCCAAGGGTAAGAAATACATCAGTAGCGAATTGGCAGAACAGCTGGCTGAAGGTCTTTCTCAGGGATATCAAGAATTACTACACCAGACCCTTTCCAATCGTGAATATCAGACCTTGTGCCTGATGGCGCAGGGGAAGAAACTCAGCGAGATGGCCGACATCATGTCGCTCAGCCCCAAGACCATCAGCGTCTATCGCTCACGCTTGCTTGAGAAGATGAAACTCAAGACCAACGCTGAAGCCATCCATTACGCGATCAACAACCACCTGATCGAATAGCTCATTCTAGGATCTCATTAAAGTAGCGGCGATTTCTGCCGCTATTCACAGCTTAGGGGTAACACATGAAACGCATAATGCGTGACATACATATCGCCCTAGAGCCTGATAATGAGCAACCAACACACACCATCGGATACCGCTCGCGAGACACTCAAGCTGCTTGCTGCACGCAAGTTAGCGCCTACACCTGACAACTATGGGCAGGTCTATCGCGAATTGAGCGGTGAACCCGCGATCGCCCCAGTTTCGAATGACGCCAAACCGATGCTCAATTGGTCGGAACTCATCCGCGACCTTCTAAAACAGTTGGAGATGCCACACAAGGGCATCACCATCAGCCGCAAAAAAGAAGGGGTCGATACCGTTCTAAGTCGTTTTGGGACAAAACCCGATGCTCTGTTCGAAAAGATACAAAGCCTAGTGCGCTCCTGGGGAAGTGCCTCTGCCACAGCCAGCGAATTCGCTCCTGCCGTGGTAGCGGACGCCGCCCCTGTACCATCGACGACACCTGCACCCATTGCCACCTCCGCAGGCGGCAATGAACTCCTCAATCAGTTGCGTGAGTTGTTGGCGCAATCCCTAGAGAATACCCAACCATCACATCCAGAGCTGGGTGAAGAGATCAAAAGACTTGTCGCCATCGTCCGCACCACCAACGATCCGGCCCGCATCAGTGATCTAGCCAAACAATTGCGTCAGTTCTGGCTGAAACTAGAGCTGCGTGGCGGCGATAAGGTCAAGATACAAGAAGGTCTGTTGCGCCTGCTACGTTTGCTGGTGGAGAACGTCAGCGAACTGGTAGCCGATGATGAATGGATACATGGCCAGATCACCACCTTGCAAGAGATCATCGCGCAACCGATGGATAAACATGCCATCGCCGATGCCGAGCGCAACCTGCGTGATGCCATCATCAAACAAGGTACCCTCAAACAAAGCCTCACCGATGCCAAGACCACGTTAAAGAGCCTGATGACCAACTTCATCGACCGTCTAGGCAACCTCACCGAAAGCACCGGCGAATATCACCAAAAGATCGAGGGATACAGCCAAAAGATCAGTAAGACCAACAATCTGACCGACCTTAGCCACCTGCTGGACGACATCATGCAAG
>JAVBYP010000119.1 GCA_030823965.1 Sideroxydans sp. | reverse complement strand
CACGTAGTCGGGAGATGCGAAAAGAACGGCGTAACCGACCCCATTGTTTCCCGTGTGCAAAGGTAATAGCACCATGCGGGTCAATGTGGAGTCGTCGCCAAATCGGATGTCTTCTATCTGGCAGAGTTTTGATACCGTGCGATTCCTGAGTGAATCAGAGTCCCAAGAAGCGGGCTTTTCCCAAGCTGGAGATACGCCGAACTGGGCGACTTGGAAATACTGACCGCGAGGGTTGAGCAACAGGATGACGCCGCGCTGCTGAAGTGGCAGGTCGGGCACGCCACCCAACATGGAGAACATGTGTGCCAACAATGAATCTAGGTCGCTATTGATATTGCTTGCGATCGTGAGCTCATAAACTAGCTTTCGGATAGCTAGCAGCTCTTCTTCTTTATTCATCCCGCCTCCCAGCGATCTTGGAATAATGTGTCTAGTTTTTAGTATTTTTTATTGTTGGGGTATTGTGCCCTAACTTATAAAAAAGTTGGTTGATTTGGGAGGGGGAAATTAAAAAAAATTGATCTGTGTTTGTCTGTGAGGGCAGAGTCAAAGTCGTCTCTTCAGCGATAGCGTCAATTTGAATCTGGCTACAGGCTCGTCACTCAACGATGGCGCAGTCGCAACGACATCCAGCTGCCGTTCGACACGCTCATCCGATGCCAAGGCTTGTGCGACGAGGTCGGCGATCTCTATGCCTTGATCACAACAAAAATCAACATCACCTTCCGCGCGTTTGAGGAACTCGGCGCTGAAGTCTTTGAATACGAGTGAGACGTGATTGGGTTGTTGTTTGATGAGGTGCATGGCGAATGCGCCAGCAGCACAGTCGGCTCCTGCGCAGAGTGCGCCAAAATACATGGAGCCTAAGTGGTTCTTGGTTCTGCGCCCTAAGGGGATGCGCACGACCATGCGCTGTTTCGATATCTGGGTCACCGATACGCCGAAATAGAACAGCACGGGGATCTTGGTGAGGCCGAACCAACGCAGAGAGAGTGTCTCTCTGGTCTTGTCGTTGAACAGTCTAAATAGCCAGTCCATATGGTTTGTTCGAAATCTATCGTTGCTTCAAATCTAGATGTCGCTGCAAGCCATGCACCAGATTCTGCGTCAGCTCGGCTTGCAACTCTTCTATTGGCACGATGAGTCCTTGTTCGACACATTGGGTCACGCGCAGTCCTTGGTAACCGCAAGGGTTGATGTGGGCGAAGGGGCTCAGGTCCATGTCCACGTTGAACGATAGGCCGTGGAAACAGCAGCCGTTCTTGATCTTCAATCCAAGTGCTGCGATCTTTGCATCACCCACATACACGCCGGGCGCATCTTCACGTCCGGCTGACTTCACGCCGTATTCTGCTAGCAGGTCGATGACGGCTTGTTCCATCAAGCGCACCAATTCACGCACGTTGATCTTCCAGCGACGCAGGTCGAGCAGCAGGTAAGCCACGATCTGACCGGGGCCGTGATAGGTGATCTGCCCGCCGCGATCTATCTTCACCACGGGGATGTGCGAGGTGCGCAACAGATGTTCCGGCAGCCCCGCTTGGCCTTGGGTGAAGACGGGCGGATGTTGCACCAGCCATATCTCGTCCGTCGTATCGGCCGTGCGCACCATCGTGAAGCGCTGCATGGCATGCCAAGTCGGTTCGTATTCGACCATGCCGAGTGCGCGCACGTGGATGGGCGGATGGAAGGTCATAGTGCCATCTTCACCATCGGGTGCGATGTGATATCCCTGTAAATATTGTCGAGCTGTTCACGCGAGGTGATGTGCACGGTGCAGGTGAGGCTGGTGTATTTCGCCGTGCTGCTGCTA
Organism: Sideroxydans sp.; assembly: GCA_030823965.1. Lineage (GTDB taxonomy): Bacteria > Pseudomonadota > Gammaproteobacteria > Burkholderiales > Gallionellaceae > Sideroxyarcus. The sequence goes on along the minus strand of JAVBYP010000119.1, from coordinate 765 downwards.
CGGGATTCGATGTTGGCGCTCGTGAAGCTGGGCGAATGCGCTTGCACGACTAGGGTGATGGCGCTTGCGAAATCGGGATGTGCGAAACCGAACACCTTGATGGGGAAGTCACAGGGGTATTCGATGAGGGAGTCTTTAGTCACGGTCATTTGCGCATCACTTCCTGTTTGAATGTTTGGTAGAGCGTGTGCAACTTGGCGAACATCGCACCGGGTTTGCCATTGCCAACCGGTTTGCCATCCAGCGTGGTGATAGTCATCACTTCTTTGGTGGAGGAAGTCATTAGTAGTTCATCCGCGCCGAACACTTCCTCTTTCATCACACGGCGTATCTCGCAAGGGATACCGTTCGCGGCGGCGATCTCCAGTATCACGTCGTAGGTGATGCCAGGCAGCATCAGATTGTCTTTCGGTGGGGCGAGGAGTCTGCCGTTCTTCACCACGAAGATGTTGCTCGCCGCGCCCTCGGTCATGAATTCGTCATTGCGGATGAGGATGGCCTCGGCACATCCTGCTGCTACTGCCGCTTGGCGTAACAACACGTTGGGTAATAGCGAGATGGCTTTGATGTCGCATCGCAACCAGCGGTTGTCCACCACGGTGATGCAGGCGATGCCGCTCTTCAACAGTTCTGTGCTCGGCGTGGTGAGTGGGTTGCTCATCACGAACACGGTGGGCGTGGGGGCGGGAACGGGAAAAGCGTGGTCGCGCTTGGCTGCGCCGCGTGTCACATGCAGGTAGAGGTATTGGTCCTCGGGTGCGTTGC
>JAVBYP010000039.1 GCA_030823965.1 Sideroxydans sp. | reverse complement strand
CACCATGTCCGGCACGCACCAATACGGGCGTGTCACTGGTCAGATCGATGACCGTGGTCGGGTCGATACCCACCAAGCCGCCCTCGATGATGAGATCGACCTGACGTTCCAGATGCTCGCGTATCTCGTCCACATCCGTGAGTGGGAAACTCGCTTCTGGCAGGATGAGCGTCGAACTCAACATCGGCTCGCCTAACTCTTCGAGCAGCAACAATGCGATGGGATGATTTGGGATACGCACGCCGACCGTACTACGTTTCGGATGCTGCAATCGACGCGGTACTTCCTTGGTCGCTTCGAGAATAAAAGTGTAAGCGCCTGGTGTGTTGTTCTTGAGCAGACGGAACTGTGCGTTGCTCACTCGTGCATAGGTGGAAAGTTCGGACAGGTCACGACAGATCAAGGTCAGGTGATGCTTGTCGTCCAAGCCACGTATCTGGCGGATACGCGTGACGGCCTCTTTGTCGTCCAGATGGCAGCCGATGGCATAGCCAGAGTCCGTCGGGTAAACGACCACAGCGCCATCACGCAACATGGCGGCAGCCTGCTTGATGAGACGTGGCTGCGGATTATCGGGATGTAAGGAAAAGAACTGTGCCATCAAGTAGCCTTCATTGAAGTAGAGGGTTGCCAATGTTCCCAGACTGGGCGACAACCCAGTGGCAGGTCAGGCAGTCGACCTAAGTCACGGTAACTCTCTTGAGGGCCATGGAAGTCAGACCCACAGGAACACAGCAGATCGAATTCTGCGGCATAGCGAGCGAACTCAGCGTATTGCGGTGGTGTGTGACTGCCCGTCACCACCTCTACCGCACCGCCGCCCAATTCCACGAACACACCCAACAATTCGTGCATGGTTTGTTTGCCCATACTGTGCCTGCCCACCATGTAACGGCCGGGATGCGCCAACACAGCGATACCTCCGCTGCCACGTATCCAAGAGATCGCATCCGCCAAGTCCGCCCACTGATGCGGGACATAACCTGGTTTACCGCTGGCTAGGTAGCGATTGAATACACTCTTCACATCTTTACAATGCCCAGATTCCACCAGATAACGCGCGAAGTGCGTGCGGCCGATCATGTTGGGATTGGTGGTGAATTTGTAAGCACCCTGAAGTACGCCACCGATACCCACCTTGGCTAATTCATCGGCCATCTTCTGCGCGCGCTCACCGCGACCACTGCGTACTTTTTTTAGGCCTTCGACGAGCGCTTGATGGTTAGGGTCGATACCTAGACCGACGATGTGCAAGGTGTGCTTGCGCCACGAGACCGATATCTCGACCCCATTGATGAAAGTCATGCCACATTGATCTGCTGCCACTCTTGCTTCTGCCAAACCTTCCGTGTCGTCGTGATCGGTCAGCGCCAGCATGGTCACCCCGCGCTCAGACGCACGCGAGACGATCTCAGTCGGCGTGAGCGTGCCGTCGGAGAATGTAGAATGACAATGCAGGTCGAAATCAAGCATCGCCGCCGCCCTTCTTCATGACTTTCCCCTCTTCCGCGCGTTTGCGACGGACCTCTTTGGGGTCGGCGATGAGCGGACGATAGATCTCGATACGATCTTTCTCGCGCAGCACGACATCAGCCTTGCTCAGTTTGCTGAAGATACCGAACTTACTTTTCGCCAAATCGATCTCTGGGTATTTGTTCGCGATGCCAGATAGTTTCACACCTTCGATGAGTGTCGTGCCCGCAGGCACATCCAATTTCAGCAAGGTCTGCTCATGCGCAAGCGCGTAGACGACTTCGATATGTATCTTTTCAGCACTCATTGTGTCGCATAGACCTTTTCGGCGCGGTGAATGAAAGCATCCACAAAATTGTTGGCGATGTAATGAAAAACGGGGCCTACTAGCTTCTCCAACAACTTGTTAGAGAACTCGTAATTCAAGCGGAACGCTATTTTACAGGCAGTCGGGGACAATTCGATAAAAAGCCACTCACCGTCCAAGTGGCGGAACGGACCATTGAGTAAAGTCATATCGATACGATTGGGGACGGTGCGTTGATTCTCGGTACTGAAACTTTGTTTGATATGGTGATAATCGATATGCAAGGTGGCGTGCATGGTATCCCCCACCATCTTGTCCACGCTCGCCCCGCCGCACCAAGGCAGGAATTCAGGATAGGCTTCCACACTATCCACCAGATTGAACATCTGCTCCGCACTATGCGGAACGATCACTGTCTTTTCTACCAATGCCATCGCTTATCAAAGCCCGTGAAACAAAGGCTGGTAGAATATCGCAACACACTGCAAAACTCACCAGATATGAGCATCATCAATAACAAAAAAGCGTTCCATGAGTACTTCATCGAAGAAAAGTACGAGGCTGGTCTTGTCCTGCAAGGATGGGAAATCAAAGCCATACGCGATGGGCGTGTGCAACTCAAAGAAGCCTACGTCACCACCAAAGACGGGGCGTTATATCTGTTCGGATCGCATATCAGCCCCCTGACCAGCGCCTCCACCCACATCGTTCCCGACCCTACCCGCACCCGCAAACTCCTGTTGCACGCGCACCAGATCGACAAACTCATCGGCAAGACGCAACGTGCTGGCTACACCATCATGCCG
>JAVBYP010000121.1 GCA_030823965.1 Sideroxydans sp. | reverse complement strand
CGGCGGGCCTTGTTGCGGTTGTGCCAGCAACCAGCGGCCATCGGGCAGATGCATGGCCCATGCGGAATCGGGTCCGTGACGATGCAGCCAATCGTTGTCGTGCGCATCGGGTGGTGGTGCCATCAGCGGTGCGCCTGCATGTGCCAGCAAGCGACGGTCATCGGAATACAAGGAGATGCGCGGCAACGCGGGGCGCGCCAATTTCTCTAGCACGCTCTGTTGCTGTGCGTCAGGTGCATCGGGTGCGGGTAGTGCCAGCACGATCACATCTCGCACCGTACGCATCACCTCGCTCTGCGGAGAGTTCTGTCCTTGGAAATGCCAGAACGCAGCGGCCAACACCACCAGCAAGGCGAGGCTGGCGATGACGCCCATGTAGATCTGGAAATAGAGTTTCCTCATGCTGCCTCCTCGCCATCTTGGCTGCGTGCGAACACATAACCTGCACCGCGCAGCGTGATGATGCGGCGCGGATGTTTGGGGTCTTCTTCTATCGCCGCGCGGATGCGCGAGATGTGCACGTCGATGGAACGGTCAAACGCCTCTAGCGGCTCGCCCTTCACCGCGTCTAACAGATGCTCGCGACTCATCACCCGCCCCGGCTTTTCTGCCAGCGCCCGCAATAGATCGAACTGATACGACGTCATCTCGCATGCCGCGCCATCCACGCGCACCTGACGCGCGCCACGATCAATCTCCAACTTGCCGAAGCGCAACACATCGCTATTGCCCGCCTTGCCGCGACGCAAGATAGCCTTGAGTCGAGCCAACAACTCGCGCGGCTCGAAAGGCTTGGGCAGGTAATCGTCCGCGCCCATCTCCAGCCCGAGGATGCGATCCATCGCCTCGCCGCGCGCGGTGAGCATCAACACGGGAATGGTAGAGAAGGTGCGCAACTGGCGGCAGGCATCCAGACCATCGCCATCAGGCAACATCAGGTCTAGCACCAGCGCATCAAATGCCTCTTGCTTCAACACCTGCAAACCGCTGGCGATGGTGTGACGCGAAGTCACGTGATATCCGGCATCGCCCAGATACTGTTGCAACATGGCGCACAAGCGTTCGTCGTCGTCGATGATGAGGATGTGATGGTTCATGTGAGATTTCCAAAAAGTTGCCCCGCATCATACCAAGCGGCATGCATGCGGGGCAGTTGCTATACCCTACTTAACCGTGATGCATCCAGCCGTGGCGCTTCTCCATCTTTTCGGCCAGCTTGGCGCGTTGCTCTGGCGTCAACACTTCGGCGATATCTTGCATGGTCTGCGTCGCCAACTTGCTTGCCTCATCCGCCAGCTTGATCTGCTCCGCACGCAAGGCCTCGATAGCCGCCTTGTCGATCGTCGCTGCGGACATCAGCTTGCGCATCTGCTCATGGTTGCCGCGCAATTTATCCGCCAGCGGTGCGCCCTTCTCCACCGAAGCCTTCACGATGGCAGTTGCCTGAGCCTTCTGCGCATCGTTCGCCTTCACATCATCCAGCATGTGCTTCACACCGCGCTCGGCGAACTTGTTCATCTTCTCCACATCCATCGGCTTGCCAGACATGAATGCCTGTGGCCCACCGTGATGACCAAAGCCGGGCTCACATGCATAAGACTTGCCCGCAAAGAAACCGAGGCAGAACACCAGCATGACGCCCAGCACCTTGCCGAAGCAGCGGCCGCGATGTCCGCTGTGGCAATGATGTTCGTGTCTGCCGCCGCAACGGCCCTTGGTGTCATTGCTCGTATCTTGCGTGTTAGGGGTTTGCTCACTCATCTCATTCTCCTTGATCGGTTGATGCCGCACCGTGTGTAGCGGCTGAGTGACACTTTATGAGCGCGCCATTGCGGCGGTTTGTATGGAAGGTAAAGATTTGTAAAGCGACGCAGAATCTGCACACCTCAAAACATCTATGTTTGCGATCAAATGACATGCATTGAGCAATAGAAAAACAACCTTTAAAGCTCTTGAAATAGGCCTTTGGGCGAATTGACGCTCACCAACGACTTCAATACAGTCCACCACACCTGCAGGTCTGCTAGATGCACATCGCCCCGCACGCACGGCGCGAGACTCACAGCAGCGGAAGGGTGGCGGCAAAGCCACCGGGCACCCACCGGTGTACCCCTAGCGGGTGCCACGAGGCTGGTGCAGAAAAAAATGAATCACCAGCTTCAACCGTTCAAATGAGGGGAATCACTTGAACCACAACACACCGAGCACGTATTGCTCAGCCCGAGATATTCACGGGAGGTTTAGCGCGACCTCCATAAAGGAGGTAACAGGATGCCTACTGAAAAAATGATTACCTCAGTAGCGCAGATCGAATCGAAGATGTTTTTGATTCGGGAGCAGAAAGTAATGCTCAGCCAGCATCTGGCCGAATTATATGAAGTCGAATCACGGACTTTGAATCAGGCCGTCAAGCGCAACCTCTCTCGCTTCCCTGAAGACTTTATGTTTCAACTAAACACTGAAGAGTTTGCCAACTTGAAATCACAATCTGTGATTTCAAGTTGGGGCGGCATCCGCACCGCCCCCTACGCCTTCACCGAACAAGGTGTCGCCATGCTCTCCAGCGTCCTCCATAGCGAACGCGCC
>JAVBYP010000248.1 GCA_030823965.1 Sideroxydans sp. | reverse complement strand
GCAAGGCAACATGAAGGATTTGTTGTCTGGTGAACGTATCGTTGCCGAGAACGATCTGATCACATTGCCACCGTTGACCTGCTTCTGGCTGGTCGACTAACGCGCAGGAGCGAACGATGATCACAAAATGTCTATTCCCGGTGGCTGGTTACGGCACGCGATTTTTGCCAGCAACTAAGGCGCAACCGAAAGAGATGCTCCCCATCCTCACCAAGCCACTGATCCAATACGGTGCCGAGGAGGCATTCGCGGCAGGCATGAAAAATATCGCCTTTGTCACAGGACGGACCAAACGCGCGATCGAGGATCATTTTGACGTCACCTATGAGCTGGAAGACCAGATCAGCGGCACCAGCAAGGAAAGTAGTTTGGACGGTATCCGCGAGCTGATAGACCAATGCACTTTCTCCTACACACGACAGACACATATGCGTGGACTCGGAGACGCGATCCTTACGGGGGAGACGCTTATCGGCGATCAAACTTTCGGCGTCATTTTGGCCGACGACCTGTGTGTCGGAGAACCTGACGGTGTGATGGAGCAGATGGTGAGGGTCTATGAGAAGTACCGGTGTAGCATCGTAGCCGTGCAAGAAGTGCCTCTCGAAGAGGTGGATAAGTACGGCATCATCAGCGGCACGCAACTGGACGACCGACATATCCGCATCGAACGCATGGTGGAAAAACCCTCGCCACAGGAAGCACCTTCCACCCTCGCCGTTATCGGCCGCTATATACTGACTCCGGACATATTCGAGATTCTGCGCAACACAGCACCCGGCAGGAATGGTGAGGTACAACTTACCGATGCCCTACAATCACAAGCACAAAATGGCAAAGTGGTCGCCTATCGTTTTCGAGGACAGCGCTTTGATTGTGGCAGCGTCGAAGGCTTTGTGGCCGCCACCAATTTCTTTTTCAATATGGAAAGACAAGATAGCGAAACTTAGCACCTCTGATGCTTGTCCAGACGCTGTAGGGATATCAATGGCCTGAGGAAAACTCAAACAAACTCACATCCCCCAAGTAATTAATCGACTCGGTCTCCAATATGAACATAGATAGCATTCTCGACCATCTGCACCTTTCCAAAGACTTGCTGCATATCGTCGTCATTTTGACGCTCGCTTGGTTTCTGATGGTGTTGAGCCGCAAACTGACCCGCACCTTCCGCGACTACATGAATACGCGTGCAGACAGTGCTGAGGAGATACGCCGTATCGAAACATTGGCACGTGTCTTCCGCTATGTCTCCACAGCGGTGATCTCGCTCGTCGCGGGAATGCTGGCTTTGAGCGAGCTGGGCATCTCGATTGCGCCTATCTTGGGTGCTGCAGGTGTGGTCGGCTTAGCGGTCGGTTTCGGCGCGCAAAGTCTGATCAAAGATTACTTCAACGGATTCTTCCTGCTTTTGGAAAATCAGATCCGCCAGGGCGATGTGGTGGAGGTGTGCGGCAAGACCGGCGCGGTGGAAGACCTCACCCTGCGCTATGTCTGTCTGCGCGATTACGAAGGGAGCGTCCACTACATCCCCAATGGTCTGATCACCACCGTCACCAACAAGTCGCGCGGATTCGCCTATGCGGTGATCGATGTCAGCGTCGCCTACCGCGAGAGCGTGGACGAGATCTATACCGTGATGCGCGAGGTCGCCACCGAGTTGCGTGCCTCTCCAGACTTCGCCGAGAAGATACAGGAAGACATCGACATCGCGGGCGTGCAGGACTGGGCAGATTCCGCCATCATCGTGCGTTGTCGTTTCAAAACGATCGCGCTGGAGCAATGGGGCGTGCGCCGCGAATTTTTGCGCCGGCTCAAGGATGCATTCGACGCGCGCGGCATCGAGATCCCCTATCCACACTTGACGGTCTATGCAGGGCAAGACAAACAAGGCTTGGCACCCGCCTTTCGCCTAGAAGATAACCAAAAGAATCACCTTCGATCATGAGCACTCCAGATAAAAGTAGTTCGACAAAAGGTGTCATCTACGCTCCGTGGGAGCGCGCGTTTGACCGCATATTGACTCCGTTCGAGCAGTTCATCCACCGCGAGACCACCAGCGGCATGTTGCTGATGGGCACGGCCATCCTCGCTCTGATACTTGCCAACAGTTTCATGGCTGATGCCTACCATCATCTGTTGCACATACCCGTCGCTGTCGGCATCGGCAGCTGGTCGTTGAGCATGAGTCTGCACCACTGGGTGAACGATGGTTTGATGGCACTGTTCTTCTTTGTGGTGGGCATGGAGCTAAAACGGGAGATGCTGGTCGGCGAGTTGGCCGATATACGCCAAGCGGCCTTGCCCATCATCGCCGCCATCGGCGGGATGGCGGTCCCCGCGCTGATCTATCTACTCTTGAATCACAACGGCGATGCGATGCTCGGTTGGGGGATACCGATGGCGACCGATATCGCCTTCGCCGTAGGCGCTTTGGTATTGCTGGCTAGACGCGTACCCAAGGCCTTGATCACTTTCCTCGTGGCGCTGGCGATCGCCGACGACCTCGGTGCGGTCTTGGTGATCGCTGTGTTCTACACTCAGCAATTGTCGCTGGGCTGGCTAGCGATTTCAGCGTTGCTGGTGTTGGCATTGGCCGGCTTGAACTTCG
>JAVBYP010000136.1 GCA_030823965.1 Sideroxydans sp. | reverse complement strand
AGCTAGTTCAGCACACGTTGTGCGCGCTGCTTCCATGCCTTGTTCACCTGTCCCTGCGTTCGCGTTGCCCGTATTGACCAACAACGCACGGATACCTTTACCCGATACCAGATGATCCTTCGCCAAGGTGACGGGTGCGGCACAGAAGCGATTGGTGGTGAACACACCTGCCACCGTCGTACCTTCGTCCAGCTTGATGACTAACAGGTCTTTACGATTAGGGCGTTTGATACCTGCTTCAGCGATACCCAAAGAAACGCCCGCAACGGGCAACAAAGAAGCCGCAACGGGCGCAGAAAGATTTACCGGCATGGGGATGAACCTTAATCAATAATTTCAAATTCGACGCAGCGTAAAATGCACAACGGAGGCTCGCGACTGGCGCGGGCGCCTATCGTTAGAAACGTCCGCCCGTCTTGTACAGGTAGTTGGTCATCTCGACCGATTGTGCATTCATACGACGCACGATGCCATGCGTATGGCGCACGATGCCACGCATCACGTAGTAAACGATGGCGGGTTGCGTGTTCAACAGGGATTCGAATTTGCAACGCTCCAGTAATAGCACTTTGCAATCGGTCTTAGCCACGATGGTCGCGCTGATCTGCGATACGTTACCACCCACAAAAGTGATGATGCCAGCCAAGTCGCCAGGTTGTAACAGATGTAATGTGGCTTGCTCCCCGCCTACATGGGCAGTCGCTTCCACTTCTCCACTAGCCAACACGACCAAGGTGCTTTTCAGTCGCTCCTCGCCCGGTTTTAACAATGCTTGACCAGCCTTGAATTCCACCATCTCGAATAATTGCCCCAACGATTCGATCTCGGCATCGCGCAATTCTTCGGTCAAGGTCGAGCTATGTAACGTTTGCAAAATCAGATCATCTATTGGCATGCTTTTCTCCCAGTGAAATCACTACGTTCAATTCAACTTACCATGGCATTGCTTATATTTTTTGCCAGAACCGCAAGGACAAGGATCGTTGCGACCGACCTTCTCTCCTGAGCGCACGAAAGGCTTGTGCTCATCACCTTGATTCTCAGATTTTGCCAGCGCCTCTTCATAGTCGGCATGATGATACTGCACATTTTCTGGCACATGGGGCGCCTCAGCAGCAACCACATCCGCCTCACTACGAATCTGCACCGTCATCAAGGTCTGTGTCACATCGCGCTTGATCGAGTCCAGCATGTTCGAGAACAACTCGAACGCCTCGCGCTTGTATTCCTGCTTCGGATTCTTCTGCGCGTAACCACGCAGGTGGATGCCTTGGCGCAGATGATCCAACGCTGCCAAGTGTTCGCGCCAATGCTGATCCAAAGTCTGCAACATGACGATGCGTTCGTACCCGTGCATCACCTCACCACTGACCTGCTCCACCTTGGCTTGATATTGCTTATGCGCAGATTCGACGATGCGTGCCAGCAAACCATCCTGGTCGAGTTGCTTGTCTTCCTCCATCCACTGCGCCAACGGCAAATGCACTTGAAATTCGGCAGCGAGCGCCTTCTCCAATCCAGGCACGTCCCACTGCTCTTCCATGCTGCCATGCGGCAGATATTCGGCGAACAGTTCGCTCAACACACCTTCGCGCATCGCAGTGATAGTCTCGCTGATGTCGGTTGCTTCGAGCAATTCCGCACGCTGCTGGTAGATCACCTTACGCTGATCGTTGGCGACGTCGTCATACTCCAATATCTGCTTACGCATATCGAAGTTGCGCGCCTCTACTTTGCGCTGCGCGTTCTCGATCGCACGCGTCACCCACGTATGCTCAATGGCCTCACCTTCAGGCAACTTGAACTTGTTCATGATCGCAGAGACACGATCCGATGCGAAGATACGCAACAGCGGGTCTTCCAATGACAGATAGAAACGGCTGGAACCGGGGTCGCCCTGACGACCGGAACGTCCGCGCAACTGGTTGTCTACACGACGCGATTCGTGACGCTCGGTACCGATGATGTGCAATCCACCACTCGCCACGACCTGTTCATGAATAGGCTGCCATTCAGCGCGCAATTGCGCGACGCGTTGCTCACGAGCCGCCGCATCCATACTTTCGTCCATGCGCACTAATTCAATTGGCTTCTCGACGTTACCCCCCAGCACGATGTCGGTACCACGGCCCGCCATGTTGGTGGCGATAGTGATCATCTTGGGGCTACCTGCTTGCGCAATGATCTCCGCTTCGCGTGCATGTTGTTTCGCGTTCAACACTTGATGCGGCAGCTTCGCTTTTTCCAACAAACTGGAGAGCAACTCTGAGGTCTCGATAGAGGTCGTGCCCACCAATACGGGCTGACCACGCTCATAACAATCGCGCACGTCGGCGATGACGGCTGTGTATTTCTCTTGCGCACTCAGGAACACCTTATCCATCATGTCCTTGCGCACCGTTGGACGGTGCGGTGGAATGATGACAGTCTCTAAGTTGTAGATGGATTGGAATTCGAAAGCTTCCGTATCCGCCGTACCTGTCATACCTGACAGCCTGTTGTACATACGGAAATAGTTCTGGAAGGTGATCGATGCCAGCGTCTGGTTCTCTTTCTGGATCGCTACACCTTCTTTGGCCTCGACCGCCTGATGCAGACCATCTGACCAACGACGCCCCGCCATCAGACGTCCGGTGAACTCATCCACGATCACCACTTCGCCATTCTGGAT
>JAVBYP010000118.1 GCA_030823965.1 Sideroxydans sp. | reverse complement strand
AGGCAGTGGCTAAAGACAGCGACATCAAGGCTTACTACGAAGAACATCTCAGTGAGTTCGGCACGCAAGAACAACGCCAAGCTGCACATATCCTCATTAGTTCATCTAATCAGGCGAGTGATGCAGAAAAAGCTGAAGCTAAAAGCAAAGCGGAGCAGGTTCTCAAGCAGGTCAAGCAATCTCCTTCCAAGTTCTCTGAATTGGCTAAGCAATATTCGCAAGACCCAGGCTCTGCAGTGAATGGGGGGGATTTGGGTATGTTCGGTCGTGGTGCGATGGTCAAGCCTTTCGAAGAGTCCGTATTCTCTTTGAAGGTGGGCGAGGTCAGCGATCTGGTGCAGTCTGATTTCGGATATCACATCATCAAACTCGTTGCCATCAAAGCACCCAAGGTTCAACCCTTGAGTGAAGTCAAAGCGATGATCGCTCAGCGCGTGAAGTTCCAACAATCTAGCGACAAGTTCGCTGAGTTGGCAGAGAAGTTCAGCAACACGCTGTACGAGCAAAGCGACAGCCTCAAGCCTGCCGCTGAGTTAGTGAAGTCGTCCGTTCAAGGCGGTGTATGGCTGAGTAAGGACAAGCAGTCTTCAGCGGCTTGGAATGAAAAGGTCGTGCAAGCGGTGTTCTCTGAAGATGTATTGAAGAACAAGCGCAACACTGCCGCTATCGAGATCGCACCTAATACTTTGATGGCAGCGCGCGTGGCTGAATATCAAGCTGCGACAGTGCGTCCTTTGAATGAAGTGGCTGCCCAGATTCGTAGCAAGTTGCAGCAGCAACAGGCTAAACAGGCGCTGGTTGATCAAGGCAAGAAGTTGCTAGAGCAATTGCAAAAAGGTGAAAAGACCACTGTTGCGTTCCAATCGGCACAGACACTCTCACGTGCTCAACACGCAGATCTGAGTCAAGAGACGGCCAAGGCGTTGTTCGGTGCGGACACGTCCAAGCTACCGGCTTATGTCGGCATCGAAGATGCGCAACGTGGCTATGTGTTGGCGCGTATCGATGCCGTCAAGGATGTGGCGGTAGTGGATGAGATGAAGCGCAATCGTTATGCACAGCAGATCCGCCAGATAACAGGCGAGGAGATGTTGGCTGCCTATCTGGCAGATGCAAAGAAGAATGCAGACATCACCATGAAGGACTTTGCGGCGGCTGAAAAGAAATAACCATCCCCGTTGATGTGAATATGGACGCCGCTCTTGTAGCGGCGTTTTGTTTTGTTGTTACCTAGTGGCGCTTCTGAGCTTCTATGTCGGTGAATCGCTAAGGTTTTGCGCTCATCTGGTCGGGCCTCAGCAAGGTGCAATCGTATATAATCCTAAGCTGTTTATTTGGTGGCAGGCGCGGCATTTACCTATGCAACAAGCATTCAAATTAGAAGTGGTCGATCTCGCTTGTGAGCGAGGGGACCTGCGCTTGTTCAGCGGCTTGAGTTTCGAGCTCGCGGCAGGTGAATTGATGCAAGTGCAAGGCGAGAACGGTAGCGGTAAGACGACCTTGTTGCGCACGCTGTGTGGCTTCGTTCAGCCGGTGGAAGGCAAGGTACTGTGGAGCGGACAGGACATCTCCGAATGGGACGATACCTACCATGAGCAGATGTGTTACCTCGGGCACTTGAATGCCATCAAGGATGAGTTGAGTGCGATCGAGAATCTACAGATGAGTGCAGGACTCGCTGGATTCAGTGTGAGTGAGCAGGATGCGATCTCAGTTCTACGTCGCATGGGCTTGCGTCGCAAGGAGCATCTGCCGGTGCGCGTGTTGTCGCAAGGTCAGCGTCGACGTGTAGCTTTGAGTCGATTGCTCGTTGGTGATTCTAAATTGTGGATATTGGACGAGCCCTTGACCGCACTCGATGTGGGGGCAGTAGGACTCATGCAGGAACTTATTGGCGAACACCTGTCGAACGGCGGCATGGTGATATTCACGACGCACCAACCCTTGCAGGTGGCAGGGGTACAGACTAGACAGTTGGCGCTGTCATGACAGTGTGTGCGAACCTTATGAGTGAGGTAATGACAGCGTTGCACCTCCTCCCGCAATCGGCTGGCTACGCCAGTAACGTGTCGGAGGTGCTACTCTCATGAACAAGCTCTCCCTGTTCGGATTGTTGGGTCTGGTGATACGGCGTGACCTGTTGCTGGCGATGCGCAGACGCGCAGACGTGCTGACCACACTGGTATTCTTCGTCATGGTGGTCAGTTTGTTCCCGCTAGGTGTCGGGCCAGAGCCGGATATGTTGCGCAAGATGGCGGCCGGTGTGTTGTGGGTCGCAGCGTTGTTGGCTTCCATGTTGTCCTTGCCGCGCATGTTCTCGGCGGACTATCTGGACGGTACCTTGGAGCAGATGATGCTCGCGCCGCAATCGCTGACGATGATGGTGCTGGGAAAGATCATCGCGCACTGGATGTTGTCTGGACTGCCGCTGGTGTTGATCGCGCCGGTGTTGGGCTTGCAGTTCGATATGTCGGTACAGGCGCTATGGGTGCTGATGTTGGCGCTGTTGTTGGGTACGCCGGTATTGAGCATGATCGGTGCGATCGGCGCAGCACTGACCCTAGGGTTGCGTGGTGGTGGCGTTTTGGTTTCGTTGTTGGTGTTGCCCTTGTGTATCCCCGTGTTGATCTTCGGTGCGGGTGCGGTTGAAGCAGTGAATAGCGGCATGGATGCCGTTTC
>JAVBYP010000023.1 GCA_030823965.1 Sideroxydans sp. | reverse complement strand
ACTAAGACAAGCCTCACTGCACTGGCTGGTGGAGTGCGATGCCGTGCAGAAGGCGGCGGGCGTGCGTCGCTTGGCGCAGGCATGGGCGGCAGGGGAGTTGACGCTGGATGTCGATGCGACATTGAGTGAACTGCAAGGCATCCCCGGCCATCCTGCCAAGCCAGAGTTGGTCTCTCCTTTGACGGTGAAACGCCGCGCGATGAACACGCCGGAAGGCCGCGCCGCGATGATCCATGCGCTGGTGCATATCGAATTCAACGCGATCAATCTGGCGTTGGATGCGCTGTGGCGCTTCCCTAATTTGCCGCGCGACTACTACACCGATTGGCTGCGCGTGGCGGATGAAGAAGCGTCGCACTTCACGCTGCTGGCAGATCACTTGCAGACGCAGGGCTTTGCCTATGGCGACTTCACCGGACATAACGGGCTGTGGGATATGGCGATGCGCACGCAGCATGATGTGCTGGAACGCATGGCGCTGTTGCCGCGCACGATGGAGGCGCGCGGTCTGGACGTGACGCCGGGCACGAAGGCGAAGTTGGTGCAGGCTGGTGATCACGCCATCGCGCCAATCTTGGATATCGTGATGCGAGATGAGATCGGTCATGTGTCCATCGGCAACCGCTGGTTCAACTATCTGTGCGAGCAGCGCGGTCTAGCGCCATCCACCACCTATGCCACGTTGGTCGACAAACACAATGCTATCCCGCGACGCGGCCCATTCAATCTGGAAGCGCGCCGTGCGGCGGGATTCAGTGAAGAGGAGTTGGCGGGTTTGGGCGGCACAAGGTAGGCTGGTGGTGAGGTACGAACCCCAGCTTCACTCTTCTCGACAATGCTGGGGTTCGTACCTCACCACCAGCCTACATGGCGTTCCTCACCCAGTCTACATGATGTTTTTATTGGGAGGTGTGACAGCAAATCATGCGAACCTATACCCGCGCATTTACTCCTGGAGGCACGTTCTTTTTCACCCTCAATCTGGCCGATAGATCGAGCACGTTGTTCACCGACCACATCGTTGCATTGCGTGAAAGTGTGAGGCGAGTTCGTGATTCTCATCCATTTCATATCGATGCCATGGTGGTGTTGCCCGAACATATTCATGCAATTTTGACATTGCCTGAAGGTGATACTGATTATCCGACCCGTTGGGCTTTGATCAAGGCGGGCTTCTCACGCAAGTTGCCTAAAACAGAACCTATCAGTGCGAGTCGAAGTAATAAGGGGGAGCGTGGTATTTGGCAACGTCGCTATTGGGAACATCAGATACGTGGCGAGGAAGATTTTGCGCGGCATGTGGATTACATTCATTTCAATCCGGTCAAACATGGTTATGTGAAGTCGCCATGCGATTGGGAGCACTCATCCATTCATCGTTATATTAGGGACGGTGTTCTTCCCGAAAATTGGGGAGCGGGATATGTTGATGAGGAAGATATGAGTTGGGGTGAGCCTGAGTAAGCTGGTGGTGAGCGAAGCGAACCCCAGCTTCCTTCCTAAATGCTGGGGTTCGCTGCGCTCACCACCAGCCTACGGTTCGCAAACACACCACCAGCCTACGTCTATTCATATCCCGTATCATGCCGGCCTTTATCTGTTCCCGACTTCAACTGTTCCCATGACTGAAACCTTCATTCCCAGCAAAGACGCCTCTCTTGAATCCTCCATCCGCACCTTGCAGGCCAAGCTGGAAGCCATTGGTTTCCATGTGCAGGAGAAGTCTTGGTTGAACGAGATCGAGAACATCTGGTCGGTGCATGTGACGGATAGGGATTGCACGCGATTGTTCAGCAATGGCAAGGGCGGTTCGGAATTGGCAGCACGGGCTAGCGCGCTGGGCGAGTTCTTCGAGCGCTTGAGCACCAATTATTTTTGGACGCATTTCTACTTGGGCGAGACGATCAGTAGCAGCAAGTTCGTGCATTACCCGAACGAGCAATGGCTGCCGGTGAAGGGCGATAAATGGCCTGCCGCACTGCTCACTCCCGAACTGCAAAAGTTCTACAACCCGGAAGGCGGCGTACCAGCGAGTCATTTGATCGACTTGAATTCGGGCAATGCCGAGCGTGGCATCTGCGCCATTCCTTACCAGCGCCTGCGTGACGACAAGACGGTGTTGTTCCCCGTCAATCTCATCGGCAATCTGTACGTGAGCAACGGCATGTCGGCGGGCAACACCTTGAAGGAGGCTCGTACGCAGGCACTCGCTGAGATATTTGAGCGTGACATCAAGTACCGCATCATCCGCGACTGCATCTGTTTGCCGGATGTGCCAGAAGCGGTCATCGCGCGTTACCCACGCATCGCGGCGGGCATCCAAGGGCTGCGCGCGGCGGGTTATGGCATCTTGGTGAAAGATGCGTCGCTGGGCGGCAAATATCCGGTGATGAGCGTCACCCTGTTGCACCCTGAAGACCAAGGTTGCTTCGCCAGTTTTGGTGCGCACCCGCGCTTTGAAGTGGCGTTGGAACGTGCGTTGACCGAGCTACTGCAAGGTCGTGCCATGGATACGCTGAAAGGTTTTCCGGCGCCCAGTTTCGACAAGGAAGAGATCGCCGACGACCAGAACAAAGAGATCCATTTCGTGGATTCCAGCGGTGTGATCGGTTGGGAGTTCATGCGCCATACACCAGATTTCGAGTTCGTCGATTGGAACTTTGGCACGACGACTGAAGAAGATTATCAGTGGT
>JAVBYP010000024.1 GCA_030823965.1 Sideroxydans sp. | reverse complement strand
AAGCGAGGAAGCCGATGTCGTGCAACATGCCGGTGAGGAAGATCAAGTCGTCGGCGGGGCGCAGTTTGGAGGGCATAGCGCGCACCACAGGTAGCATGGCAAAGGCAACGGCCATGTTGTGTAGCCAGAACTCTTGCGGGTCGAAGCGACCGATGGGTTTGCTCGTCAGCGACATCATCGCGATACCGGTGGCGATGGACTTCACTTTGGTCAGCCCGAGCAATAACGCAGCCTCTTTGACCGTGGCGACCTTGCGTGATGCTCCCAGCAGGGGGGAATTCCCCAGTCCGATGATGCGTGCGGAGATGAGAGGGTCCTGTTCGATGAGCAGCATCATCTGCCGCTCGCCTTCGTCGGTATCCAGCTTCAGTGCGAGTAACTTGTGCGCGATGACGGGCATCGCGGGCAGGTTGTTCAGTTGGCGTACGGCTTGTCTTAGTTCATCTGCGATCGTCATGGGGTGAGGTTCAGAAAGTGTTTGCGAGTTGTTTTGCGTGTTCTGCTTGTTCAAGCACGGATGCGGTCAATTCTTCTGCTCGGGCTGGATCGATGCCGAGTGATAGCCAATCCTCTTCACTGATCTCGCCAGCAACGGGCTCGTCGATGCCGAAATTGGGCAGTAATCTTTCAGACAGATGGAGGAGAGCAACCAGCGGCTGTCCAGCGGCAGCTTCTTCAGCATCCGGCATATGGTGATAGCGCAACACAGCAACGATCCGATCCGGCAGGTCCCAATGACGCGCCAGTTCTGCACCGAGTGCGCTGTGACTGACGTCGATCACCTCTGCCTCTACTTCGGATACAGGGCGGTCTGGTTCTGCGCTGAGTTTGCTTTGCAATTTGTCACTCAGTTCTGTATCCAGATAGTTCAGCACCATGAAGCCGATGTCATGTAGCAGTCCAGCAAGGAAGATCTCGTCTTCTAGCGGCCGTGTGCGACTGGGCATGGCACGCGACAAGGCGCGCATCCCGAGCGCGATGCCTAAGCTGTGCAGCCACAGACGCTGGATGTCGAGCAATCCGGATGGGTGTTTGGTCAGGGTAGACATCACCGCGATACCGACCGCGACAGATTTGACGCGGGTGAGGCCGAGCAGCATGGAGGCGTCTTGGATGGAGTTGACTCGTTTTGATGCGCCGAACAGTGGGGTATTGGCCAGCCCGATGATCTTGGCTGAGATCTGAGGGTCTTTTTCTATGAGTTTCAATAGCTGTAATTCACCTGCATCGGTATCCAAAGAGAGCGTCAGGATCTTTTGTGCGATCACAGGCATAGCAGGCAGGCTGTCCAGATTTTGGATAGCCTTTTTTAAATCAATAGGATGACTCATTTCATTCCTCCCCTCGTAATTGTTATATGAGGTTCTTCGGCATAAATGGCAGAACCTTTAGTACTTTTATATAGGTCGTTTGGCTAATTTTCGCTGCAAGGTGCGGCGGTGCATATTGAGCACGCGCGCGGTGTTAGAGATGTTGCCCTTTTGTTCGTGCAGCACGCGGTTGATGTGTTCCCATTCCAGTTTATCCACGGAGACGGGTTGCGCTTCCACTGGCGTGTCGGTATTGGCGTTATGACCGAAGGCGGCCACGATCTCGTCGGCGTTTGCGGGTTTGGATAGGTATTGCGTCGCGCCCAATTTGATGGCTTCCACCGCCGTGGCGATGCTGGCGTAACCAGTGAGCATGACGATGCGGGTGGCGGGGTCGAGTTCGTGCAGGGTCTGCACCAGTACCAGCCCAGAAGCACCGTGCATCTTCAGGTCGATGACGGCGAACTCGGGTGGATTGGCTTGTGCCAGTGGTAAGGCACTCTCGACGCTGTCGGCCGTGGTCACGCTGAAGCCGCGTTTCTCCAAGGCTCGTCCAAGCACGCTGCGAAAGGTGTCATCGTCATCCACTAACAATAAGGTCGGCGTGTCGTTGCTGTTCTGATTCATGCGGCAAGTCCTTGCAGAGGCAGTGTCACTTCGGTGGTGGCGCCACCACCGTCGCGGTTGAATAGACGCACACTACCGCCCAGTCTTTCCAGCGTGGCATTGGCGAGGAACAAGCCCAATCCGCGCCCTTCCTCCTTGGTGGTGAAGAAAGCCGAACCAGCACGTGAAGCGGCCTCGGCAGTGAGACCTGGGCCTTGGTCTTGGATCTCCAGCACGATATGTTTTTCGTTCCAATGCAACTTGATCTCCATCCCTTCCGAGGAAGCATCGGCAGCGTTGTTCAATAGATTGAGTAGGGCTGCCCGCAAGGCGGGGTCTGGACGCAGGCACGGTGCGGGTTGAGTGCCACTGATCTGGTAATCGTAATGCACGGTGGGTCGCAACAACTGCCATTCGTCCAATACCGCTAGCAAGAAACTTTCGATACTCATCACTTCCGGTGTCGCTTGTGCATGGTTCACCAAGGTGTTGAGGATGCGTTTGCAGTTACGCACTTGGTCGTCGAGCAGGGTGAGATTTTCTTTCTGCTCGGGCGATTCGCAGTCGTGCTGCATCTCACCGATCACCACGGATAGGGTGGATAAGGGCGTACCTAATTCATGTGCCGCACTGGCGGCCAGCGTACCCAAAGACACGATACGTTCGTTGCGCAAAGTTTCTTCGCGCACTTGGGTGAGCTGCGCCTCGCGCAAACGAACCGCTGCTGCCATCTCTACCGCGAAATAGGCGATCACCGTCGCGCTGATGACGAAGCCCAG
>JAVBYP010000135.1 GCA_030823965.1 Sideroxydans sp. | reverse complement strand
TGATACCCAGGGGCATCGCAAGCACACTATGCATGCCGAATCTTTTCGCACGTTCACGCCACGGTTTGAACTGAGGTGATTCCGTCGTCAACACCACCGGCCTGTTCTCGCGTATCGCCGTTCCCGTGGTGCCCCTACCTTCTGGCTGATCATCCCAGCGGACGACTACCCCCTCCAGATAAGCTTTCTCACCTGCAGCTGCGACGATATCGATCAGCCCTCCTTCTTCCTTCATCCCGATCCATACCAGTTTGAAGTCGAACAACTCGACCATGCGCTGACTCACGCGCCTCACCACGTTACTCAAGTCATACTTGCTCAGGATGTATTGGTCGATCTCTTGTAGTAAGTGATCGGTCACCACTTGCTCCCTTACGTTGTAACGCAAAGTCGCAGCGACCAACTCGCGCTCCACTGTCGGCACCAGACGCCCCGCATCTTTTTTATAGAGACAGTCATGTGCGCCCGCCTTGAAGGCTTCAACCAGATTGAACTGACTCTCATCAGGCAACAATAGGATGCAGGGGATATCAAAATCGCGACTACGCAATGCCGCAACTGTTTGCTCTAGCGCGTACTCTTCGGGAACTGGCGTGACGAACAACACATCCCATTTTCTTTGGGGAAGTGCAGCCTCAAGGGCCGCTGGCGTATCTATCTGCTGAGGATGTGACTCATATCCTGATTCAAGTAGCTTGTCGACCACCCAAGCCATCTCATCCGTTGGCGTAGCAACGAACAAGATATGTAGAACTATCATGGAGTGACGGACTGCTTGAGAGATTTACCTATACCGGCCTCGGTCAACCAACCAAGGTCGATAAGGTCGTGGAGTAGCTGACTGAATTCGGGAAGACTTTCTGGCTTCTTCACGAAACTATTGGCTCCGATCTGGTACGCAAGTACGACGTCGGAAGGTTCGTTGACCTCGGAATACACTACGATAGGGACGTTCTGCAGACGACTATCCATGCGCAAGGTGCGCATCACCGCCAAACCGATGAGCTTGGGAAGCTTAAGATCGATGAGGATCATGCGCGGGATAGGATGGCCATGCGCCGTCTCAGTAGACAACCACTCCAGTGCAGCGACGCTATCGGGTACGACAGCCAGATACAGATTCCCTGGGCAGCTCGCTACCGCCTGCTGCACCAGCAAGATCGCAGACTCTTCATCCTCGACTAATAAGATCGTATCGCCAGACTGCTTAAACATCGCTTCTTTCCCTTAGTAATAGCGGTTGTTTGGAAGCTCTCCCCCGTGAATCTGGAATGCGGTACGTGCCACATTACTCTAATTATCCCTGTCCAAAAAACCAAATAGACTAGGGATTCTGCAGCTATTTAATCAAAGCTTGGATTTGACCCAATCTGCGACACCGCTCAATGCCTTGTCCAAATTCTCGGGTTGCGTCCCGCCTTCTTGCGCAATTGAGGGGTAGCGGTCGTGCCAGAGCGCATGGGTCGTTGCGCAGCAACGGGGTACCCGCGGCCTACCCCTTGCGGGTGCGGTGGCGGCGGAGCCGCTTTGGTGCGGGCACGACATGCGCGCCCTGACTCTCCGCACTACAGCTTCGCCTTCACCCAATCCGTCACACCACTCAATGCTTTATCCAGATGCTCGGGTTGCGTACCGCCTGCTTGAGCCATTTCAGGGCGTCCGCCACCTTTGCCCCCCACTTGCAGTGCGACGAAATTCACCAAGTCACCGGCTTTGACTTTGGATGTCGCGTCAGCCGTCACGCCAGCGATGAGGTTCACTTTACCGTCGCTTACCGATGCTAATACGATCGCCGCGCTGTGCAGTTTGTCTTTCAGTTTATCCAGCGTCTCGCGCAGCATCGCGACATCGGCACCGTCCAGTTTGGTCGCCAACACTTTCACGCCGTTGATGTCTTGCGCTTGAGTCAGCAGCTCATCACCTTGTGCGGAAGCCAATTTTGATTTGAGTGCGGCGAGTTCTTTTTCCAAGGTCTTCACGTTGTCCAAGACCTGTCCGACGCGTGCGACGACCTCTTGCGGCTTGGCTTTGACCGCCGCAGCCACTTGTTGCAACTCATCCGCTTGGCGATTGATCAACGCCAAGGCACTTTCACCTGTGACAGCTTCGACACGGCGCACACCAGCGGCCACACCTGTCTCTGCCATAATCTTGAACAGCCCGATATCGCCCGTGCGCTTGGCATGCGTACCGCCGCACAACTCGATGGAAGAACCGATGTTCAGCACGCGCACCACGTCGCCGTATTTCTCACCGAACAACATCATCGCACCGGTCTTCTGCGCATCATCGATCGCCATCACACGCGACTGACACTCCGAATTCGCAAGTATCTCGGCGTTCACGATGTCCTCGACTTTGCGGATCTCCGCATCTGTCATCGGTTGGGTATGCACGAAGTCGAAACGCGTCTTGTCGGCATCCACCTGCGAACCTTTTTGCTGAACATGCGTACCCAACACTTCACGCAAGGCCTTGTGCATCAAGTGTGTCGCGCTGTGGTTGCGAACAGTGCAGGTGCGTGCCGCCACATTCACGCGAGCGTTCACGCTGTTACCCAAAGTGAGCTTGCCCGTTTTCACCACACCATGATGACCGAACACCGCCGCCTGGATCTTCTGCGTGTCTTCCACCGCAAAGATGCCATGCACGCTACGCAACTCACCGCTATCGCCCACCTGACCACCCGACTCTGCATAGAACGGTGTG
>JAVBYP010000025.1 GCA_030823965.1 Sideroxydans sp. | reverse complement strand
TGCCGATACTGGAAGTGCGATGGGCGATCTGGCGTTGTAGATTGGTGAGGTCGACGCTGTCGTTGTCACACAAAGTGATCGTGCCGACACCGCTGGCAGCGAGGAAGAGGGATGCAGGTGAGCCGAGACCACCTGCGCCGATGATCAGTGCGTGAGCGTGGGATAGTTTTTGCTGACCTTCGATGCCGATCTCCGACAGGAGGATATGGCGGCTGTAGCGCAGCAGTTGTTGATCATCCATGTTGCATCATTTTGCTTCGCGGGTGTCTAAGGGCGTGTCGTCATGGTCGCCATGCGGATGATGCTCATAGGCTTTGACGAAGACTTCTTGGGAGTTGTTTTTTGTGCGAGGTTCAGGGGATTTCAGATTGTGATACTGCACATCCTCGCAATAGTGGACGAATCCATTCTTCAGTTTACGGAGCCAGCCATAATTGAAGATGAATCCTTCTTTGATAAGCGCTTTCTCCAAGCCCTCTAGCGAGTAATGCCTCACGCTATAGCGAATGACCAAGCTGTTCGAGGTGGGGCCGTTCTCGACCTGCATGTTATCCAGGCCGCTCAATAGCAAGAATGCTTGTTCGATCTGATTCTCCGGTTGGTCGGCGAATACCAATACACGTTGTTTATGCAGTTCGAACGGATTCATGGCTTCATTTCCCTCGCAATATGCTCGCGCCTTTCAGTAAGTCGAGCGCGCGGTTCAACTGGTAGTCATTTTTGGATCCGAACTCGGCGATCTCTGGTTTGTTGCCATCGGTCTCTTTGTCTTTTGGCGCAGACTTGCCTGCAGGTTTGGCAGTTTCGATTTTATCTTCGGCCTGACCGTTAGTTAGATGCTTATCCAAATCAGCTTCGCGTAAACGGAAAGTGCTGTCCATCGCTGCTGTCGCGGGGTCTTCCACCACGATGTCTGGAACGATGCCTTTGGCTTGGATGGAGCGACCACTCGGCGTGTAGTAACGCGCTGTGGTCAGCTTGATGGCGGTGTTGTTGCCTAGCGGCAAGATGGTCTGTACCGAGCCCTTGCCGAAGGATTGCGTACCCATGATGACGGCACGTTTGTGGTCTTGCAGTGCACCCGCGACGATCTCCGAGGCGGAGGCGGAGCCGCCATTCACCAGCACCACCATCGGTAGGTTCTTATACTCTCCCGGCAGGTCTTTCAAGTAATCCTCTTTGCCGCTGCCGCGCAGATAGAAGTCAGGATTGGCCATGAGACGCATCTTCGCATCCTCGGTGCGACCTTCGGTATACACCACCAGTGCATCTTTCGGGAGGAAGGCAGCGGAAACGCCGACCGCGCCCGTCAGCAAGCCACCCGGATCGTTACGTAAGTCGAGTACCAGACCTTGCAGTGGGCCGTTGTTCTGCTTGCGTAGGTTCTGCAACGCAGTCGCAAGGTTCTCACCCGTGTGCTCTTGGAACTGGGTGATACGCACGAAGCCATATCCTGGGTCGACCAGTTTTGATTTCACGCTCTGTACCTTGATGACGGCGCGCGTGACTTTGATCTGCAACGGTTTGGCCTCGTTCTTGCGCACGATGGTCAGCATGATGTCGCTGCCCGGTTTTCCGCGCATGCGCTTCACTGCATCGTTCAGGGTCAATCCTTTGACCAGCGTGTCATCCAGCTTGATGATGAGGTCTCCGCTCTTGATGCCAGCTTTGAATGCAGGTGTGTCCTCGATAGGGGAGATGACCTTGACCAAGCCGTCTTCCATGCCGACTTCGATACCCAGTCCGCCGAACTCGCCTTGTGTGCCGACCTGCAATTCTTTGAAGCCTTCTGCATCCAGATAGGCGGAGTGTGGATCGAGCCCGCTCAACATGCCGTTGATGGCTTCGGTGATGAGTTTCTTGTCGCTCACAGGCTCGACGTAATCGCTCTTGATGCGGCCGAACACATCAGCGAACGCGCGTAGCTCTTCGACGGGCAGAGGCAACTGTGTGTCTTTCTCCGCGACCGCAGAGAAGTGCAAGCTGATCAAGATACCCGCGACCAGGCCGATGCTGACAAGACCGTATTCTTTGAAGCGACGACTCATTTGATTTTCCTCAATTAACTTCTTACCCATTTAGCGGGGTCGATCGGCTTACCCTCGAACCTGAGTTCGAAGTATAAACCCGAATCCTCGTTGCCGCCGCTGTTGCCCACAGTGGAGATGGTGTCCCCAGCGCGTACGCTGTCTCCGACCTGTTTGTAGAGTGTCTCATTGTTGCCGTAGAGGCTCATGTAGCCTTGGCCGTGATCGAGGATGAGGAGGTTGCCGAAGCCACGTAGCCAGTCGGCATAAACGACGCGCCCACCTGCGACGGCTTTCACCGATTGATTGGCGGGCGCACGCAAGAACCAACCCGTCCACTTCAGATTGTTCTCAGCTCGGCGTACGCCGAACTTGTTCGTCTTCTTGCCTTTGACGGGGAGAGTCAGCTTACCTTTGAGGGATTTGAATGGCTTGCCATCGATGTTGGGCAACATATGCGCGAGTTTTGCAACCAACTGCGACAGATGATTCTCGTTGCGTTGCAAGCGCCCGATCTCGCGTCGCTGTTGCTTGAGTTGCGCGGCGATCTTGCTCAGCGTCTGTTGGCGTGTTCGTTTGTCGCGCTCCAGCTTTTGCAGACCTTTCAGCTCTTCAGCTTGTAGCGCAGCGACCTCTTCACTTTTTCCGCGCACTTCAGCAGTGACCTCACGCAGTTTGTCCAAGTTGCTGCGT
>JAVBYP010000096.1 GCA_030823965.1 Sideroxydans sp. | reverse complement strand
AAACCGCAACGCTCCAAGCGTTTGATCATCCATGTGGGTGTCTGCGCCTTAGCATTCACACCAGATATCACGCGACCGCTGTATCTAGGGCAAGCGGATGAAGCCGTTACTTTCACTTTTTGATTTTGAGCACTTGCCTCCGCGAAAGAGGCTGCCGGCAAGGTTGCTATGGCTGCCCCAGTTAAGGCTGCTACTTCACGTGCGATACCACTAAGCGACAAGCAATCACAACGATTCGGAGTGAGCTTGAGGGTGATTAGCTGATCGTCTAGATCGAGATGTTCACGGATGCTTTGCCCCACGGTCGCATCTGCATCCAACACCATCAAACCCGCGCTCTCCTCCGCCAGTCCGAGTTCTTTCTCAGAACACATCATGCCAAAGGACGCGATACCGCGTACTTTTGCTTGCTTGATCTCAATGCCAGGAAGTTTGGCACCCACCAACGCGCAAGGTGCCTTCATGCCGATACTGACGTTTCCCGCGCCGCAAACGATGTTCAACGGCTCAGCTTGACCGACATCAACTGTCAGAACATTCAGACGGTCTGCATCAGGGTGTTTGTCTTTGGTCAGCACCTGTCCGACGACGACTTTATCAAAGGCAGCTGCGACTGGTTTCAACTCTTCGACTTCTAGCCCTGCCATCGTCAGCAGATGCGACAACTCCTCGCTGGAGAGCGATGGATTCACAAGACTACGTAACCAAGATTCTGAGAATTGCATATCAATTAAATTGTTTTAGGAATTGCACGAAGTTTTGTCTACGGTATAACGCGGCTTCGCCGCATTAGCCTTCACCGAAATGATCTTCAATAAGAGCATCATTAAGAAAACTGCTTTAAGAATTGAAGATCATTTTCAAAGAATAAACGCAGGTCGTTCACACCGTAGCGCAACATCGCTAAACGCTCGACGCCCATGCCGAAAGCAAAACCGATGTATTTCTCGCTATCGATGCCGACATGCTTCAACACGTTCGGATGCACCATGCCACAACCACCGATCTCCAGCCACCCCCCCTTCCAACTCATATCCATCTCAGCCGAGGGCTCTGTGAATGGGAAGAACGAAGGGCGGAATCGCACTTGCATGTCTTCGGTCTCGAAATAGTTCTGTAGGAAATCAGCGATGACGCCTTTGAGGTCTGCAAAACTCACACGCTCACCGACCCACAGTCCTTCGACCTGATGGAACATGGGTGAATGCGTCGCATCGGAATCGACGCGATAGACACGTCCGGGCGCGATGATTCGAATGTCTGGCATCACTTCCAGATGCTTGTACTTCTCTACATGCGCTTGCATATAGCGAATTTGAATCGGCGACGTATGTGTACGCAACACATGCTGATCATCGATGTAGAACGTGTCATGCATCGCGCGTGCAGGATGGTCCTCGGGGATATTCAACGCTGTGAAATTGTAGAAATCATTTTCGATCTCTGGTCCTGCTGCCACGTCATATCCGATGGAATGGAACAAGGTCTCGATACGATCCAATGTGCGCGTCACAGGGTGCAAACCGCCCACACTTGCGTTTCTTCCGGGCAAGGTGACATCTAAGGATTCCGCAGCCAACTTGGCTTGCAGTGCGTGATGCTGGATAGCATCACGCCGCTCCTGCAAGGCAGATTCGATCTGTTGTTTGACTTGATTGATGCGCGCACCGGCGGCTGGTCGCTCTTCAGCCGAGAGTTTGCCCAAACCTTTCAATAGGCCAGTCAAACTTCCCTCTTTACCGAGGTAGCGTGCTTTTGCATTTTCCAGTTCCACTGCGTCATTGATCGCAGCAAAACTCTGGAGTGCATCATCAAGGATTGTTTGGAGTTCTTGCATCGTTTAGATAACCGAATCTTGAAACAAAAAAGGAGGCACAAAGCCTCCTTTTTTATATTGCGCGATACTTACGCGCCGAGGCTAGCCTTCGCTTGTCCGACGATCTGCGTGAACGCGACCTTGTCGAACACAGCCAAGTCGGCCAATACCTTACGATCGATCTCGATCGCTGCCTTCTTCAAGCCATTCATGAACACGCTGTAAGGCATGCCATGCTCACGTGCAGCCGCATTGATACGCGCGATCCACAATGTGCGGAATTGGCGTTTCTTTTGACGACGGTCACGATAAGCATATTGACCTGCCTTCATCACCGCTTCTTTAGCGATGCGATAGACACTATTACGACGACCACGGTAACCCTTGGCCTTTACCAGAATCTTCTTGTGACGCGCGCGCGCCGTTACACCACGTTTAACTCTTGCCATTTTTCAAATCTCCTTATGCGTAGGGCATCATGGCGCGAACAGACGCCGCGTTGGTTTCATGCACACCAGTCGAACCACGCAATTGACGCTTGTTCTTGGTGGTCTTCTTGGTCAGGATATGGCGCTTGAACGCTTGACCGCGCTTGATAGTACCGCCAGGGCGAACGACGAAACGCTTCTTCGCGCTGCTCTTAGTTTTCATCTTTGGCATAACGACTCCATTTTATTTGATGACGCCGGGAGGTCTCTGGCAGAGACACTTGAAACCCGGAACCACTTGTATGGGACTCTATTCACAACCACCGTAACGGCGAGCCCCTTGCTCCGCCACGATACAAATTTATTTCTTCTTTGGACCGAGCACCATCACCATCTGACGGCCTTCCATCTTTGGATACTGCTCGACCACACCATGCTCGTCCAAATCATTCTTGATACGCTCGATCAGTCGCATCCCGATCTCTTGGTGCGCCATCTCACGACCACGGAAACGCAACGTGATCTTGGTCTTGTCGCCATCAGCCAAGAATTTGATCAGATTGCGCAACTTGATGTTGTAATCGCCATCATCCGTACCAGGACGGAACTTGATCTCTTTGACTTGAACCTGCTTTTGCTTAAGTTTGGCTTCGTGCTGCTTCTTAGCCTCGGCATATTTGAACTTACCGATATCCATGATTCGGCAAACAGGTGGTTCCGCCAAAGGCGCGATCTCCACCAGATCCAATTCCGCTTCATCAGCCATGCGCAACGCTTCCGCAATTGCCACTACGCCAACCTGCTCTCCCTCCGCGCCAATGAGTCGCACCTGTGGTGCTGTGATCTGCTCATTGATACGCTGCGACTTATCTTGTGCTATTGGAAATTCTCCATTAAAAAATTAAACCGTGCTATCCGCCTAGCAGCTCGGATTTCAAGCGCTGTATCAGCGCCTCCACCGACATCTGCCCAAGGTCTTCACCTTGGCGGTTTCGCACGGCAACGAGTCCTGCAGCAACTTCCTTATCACCCAAAATCAACTGGTAAGGCAACTTCTGCAAGCTATGTTCTCGTATTTTATAGGTAATCTTCTCATTGCGCAAATCAGATTGCACACGGAAGCCTGCTACCCGTAGTGATTCAACTACTTTCTCGGCATATGCCTCTTGCGCTTGCGAGATATTCATCACCACCATCTGCACTGGTGAGAGCCACAAGGGCATCGCTCCCGAATGATTTTCGATCAACATGCCGATAAAACGCTCCAACGAACCGAGAATCGCACGATGCAACATAACAGGTGTTTTGCGCGTATTGTCCTCGTCCACGAACTCCGCCCCCAAACGTCCGGGCATAGAGAAGTCGACCTGGATCGTGCCGCATTGCCACGAACGACCTATCGCATCCTTGATATGGAACTCGATCTTTGGACCGTAGAAAGCGCCTTCGCCCGGCAACTCGATCCACTCCAGACCGGATGCACGCAGGGCGGCACGTAAAGCATTTTCAGCCTTGTCCCAAATATCGTCAGAACCAACGCGACTTTCTGGGCGCAGCGCCAACTTCACCGTAACGTCATTGAAGCCAAAATCCTTGTAGACCTTCAGCACCAGCGCGTTGAAAGCTGTCACTTCTGACTCGATCTGCGCTTCTGTACAGAAGATGTGTCCATCGTCCTGCACGAAACCACGCACACGCATCAAGCCATGCAAACCACCAGAAGGCTCATTGCGATGGCAAGAGCCAAACTCACCATAACGCAACGGCAACTCACGGTACGAACGCAAGTCCGCATTGAACACTTGGATGTGTCCAGGGCAATTCATCGGCTTGATGGCGTATTCATGCTTCTCGGACTCAGTGGTGAACATCCCCGCTTTGAAGTGTTCCCAGTGGCCAGATTTTTCCCACAACACACGATCGATGATCTGTGGGCAACGCACTTCCTGATAGCCATTATCCCGATAGACATTGCGCATGTACTGCTCGATAGCCTGCCACAGAGCCCATCCCTTGGGATGCCAGAACACCATACCTGGCGCTTCGTCTTGCATGTGGAACAAGTCGAGTTGCTTACCCAATTTACGATGGTCGCGCTTCTCCGCCTCTTCGATCTGCATCAGATAAGCATCGAGCTCTTCCTTCTTTGCCCAAGCCGTACCGTAGATACGCTGCAACATCTCGTTCTTGGAATCGCCACGCCAATAAGCACCAGCGACCTTCATTAATTTGAATGCTTTTAACTTTCCCGTCGAAGGAACGTGAGGGCCGCGACACAGATCGGTGAATTCTCCTTCGCTGTAGAGAGAAACATCTTGATCGGCAGGGATAGATTCGATGATCTCGGCTTTGTATGCTTCGCCAATTGATTTGAAATAGGCCACCGCTTCATCGCGCGGCAATACCTTGCGTGTCACTGGGAGGTCTTTTTTCGCCAGCTCCGACATACGCTTTTCGATGGCTGTCAGGTCTTCTGGTGTGAATGGGCGCGAGTAGGCGAAGTCGTAAAAGAAACCATTCTCGATGACTGGGCCAATGGTCACTTGTGCTTCAGGGAATAGTTCTTTGACGGCGTAAGCCAACAAGTGAGCCGTCGAATGGCGAATGAGATCGACACCTTCAGCATCTTTGTCCGTGATGATGGCGAGATTGACATCACCCGAGATCAAATACGAGGTATCGACGACTTGACCGCCCACCTTACCAGCCAGTGCGGCACGCGCCAGTCCTGCGCCGATACTCTGCGCGACTTCAGCAACCGTGACAGGGTTAGAGAAAGTTCTTTGCGAGCCATCAGGCAAGGTAATGATCGGCATATTGATTCCTAAAAATACAAAATGCGGCCATAGCCGCACTTTGTTGTTTTGATTGGTAGGCACGATTGGACTCGAACCAACGACCCCTTGGATGTCGACCAAGTGCTCTAACCAGCTGAGCTACGCGCCTATAAAACGGTGCGCATTGTAACCAACAGCATCCGAATCGCCAAGAAATAAAACGAAAATTCTGAAGTTTTATTGCCTTGAAACACCATATCCCTATCTAGTCCCCACCGTACCCCTGTGAGGAATATTGACCTGGAGCAAGATTCTCGAACCGCGTGTACTCTCCTCTGAACACCAACTCGACCTTTCCGATCGGGCCGTTACGCTGCTTACCTACAATGATTTCGGCTTTGCCCTTGTCTGGGGTATCTGGGTTGTAGACCTCGTCACGATAGATGAACAAGATCAAGTCTGCGTCCTGTTCGATAGCGCCGGATTCGCGCAAGTCAGACATCACAGGACGCTTATTGGGGCGTTGCTCCAAACTACGGTTGAGCTGTGACAATGCAATGACAGGTACATGCAACTCTTTAGCCAGTGATTTCAAGGAACGCGATATCTCGGAGATCTCTGTCGCTCGGTTCTCACTATTCCGACCTGCGGGTGAACTCATCAACTGTATGTAGTCGATGACGATCAAACCAAGGCCCGGTGTCTCGACACCTTGTGCATCGGCGCTACGATTCTGCCGCTCCAATCGACGTGCGCGAGACCTCAACTCCAATGCATTCAGACCCGCTGTCTCATCAATGAATATCTTGGCATCGTTCAGTTGACCCAAGGCATGCGTCATGCGAGACCAGTCTTCATCTTCCAACCGTCCCGTACGCAAGGTGTGCTGATTCAA
This sequence comes from Sideroxydans sp., assembly GCA_030823965.1. Lineage (GTDB taxonomy): Bacteria > Pseudomonadota > Gammaproteobacteria > Burkholderiales > Gallionellaceae > Sideroxyarcus. Next base: position 15,637 of record JAVBYP010000096.1, on the reverse strand, counting down.
ACGACCGACCGACCCAATCATACGCATCGCCAATTGCGTACCGCCCATTTCCATACTGAAGATGGCAACTGCTCTGCCCGACTCCAGTGCGACGTTCTCAGCGATATTGATGGAGAATGCGGTCTTACCCATACTTGGGCGGCCCGCAACGATGATCAGATCACCTGGTTGCAAACCCGATGTCATGCGATCCAGATCAGTGAAGCCGGTAGCGATTCCCGTGACCTCACTCGTGTTCTCACGACTGTATAGGCTTTCGATGCGCTCGACCACCTCAGTCAGCAACGGAGAGATAGGAGCGAAGCCTTGGCGTCCACGTTCGCCCTGCTCTGATATCTCGAAGACCTTGCTCTCTGCCTCATCCAGCAATTGCCCTGCATCACGCCCACCTGGGTTGTAAGCGCTGGTCGCGATCTCACTTCCCACCTCGACCAGCTTACGCATGATGGCGCGCTCGCGCACGATCTCGGCATAACGGCGGATGTTGGCGGCAGAGGGCACGTTCTGCGCCAGCGTACCTAGATACACCAAGCCGCCCGCCTTCTCTAGCTCGGCGTTACTTTCAAGGGATTCTGCGACTGTGATGACATCGATCGGCTTTGCATGCTCGGTCAGACGACCGATGTGGCGCCAGATCAAACGATGCTCGTGGCGATAGAAATCATGCTCACTCAACAAGTCGGCGATCTTGTCCCACGCACTGGTATCCAACAGGATGCCGCCCAAAACAGATTGCTCCGCCTCGACCGAGTGGGGAGGCAACTTCAACGCTTCGAGTTGTGGATCAGAGACGGGGGCAGAGAAATTTTGCATGATATGGCCGCAAATTTTGGGAAGGGGATTCTACACTTTCCAGACGTTAAAAAAGGGCTGTCGCCAGCCCTTTTTCTTAACTACCTGACAGCGCTGAATTATTGCTCAGCTTGTACAGTGATAGTGACGTTAGCCACGACATCTGGGTGCAGGCCGATGGTGATCGCGTGATCACCGATCTGCTTCAGATGACCGGTTGGCGTATGCACTTGGCCCTTCTCAACTTGATGACCCTTAGCTACCAGCGCAGCTGCGATGTCAGCATTGGTCACAGAACCGAACAGCTTGCCGTCAACACCAGCCTTTTGAGTCAGTGTCAGAACAAAACCTTCCAGCTTCGCGCCACGCGCTTGAGCATCTGCCAACTTAGCTGCTTCAGCCGCTTCCAACTCAGCACGACGTGCCGCGAAGTCAGCAACGTTGCTTTCAGTCGCACGTTTTGCTTTGCCTTGAGGGATCAGGAAGTTGCGTCCGAAACCATTCTTAACTTTGACAACATCGCCCAACTGACCGAGGTTGACTACTTTTTCCATCAGAATAACTTGCATGGTCTACTCCTTAGTGCAAATCGGTGTAAGGCATCAAAGCCAAGAAACGCGCACGTTTCACAGCAACACTCAATTGACGCTGGAAGCGTGTCTTGGTGCCAGTGATACGAGCCGGGATCAGCTTGCCGTTCTCAGCGATGAATTCCTTGAGGATGTTGATATCCTTGTAATCCACTTCTGCGATCTTCTCTGCAGTGAAGCGGCAGAACTTACGACGCTTGAACAACTGACGTGAAGAGTTACCCTTCTTGTCATCTTTTTTCTTAAATACACGAGCCATGTTATTGCTCCTATTTCAATGTGACGTTATCAATGTGCAACACCAACTGTGCGATCTTGAGGCTACGTTGCGCTAGGAAACCTTCGGCTCTCACCTGCTGTCCAGGTTGCACACGGCCGACTTGCTTAGCCGCTTCACCGAGCGCCAGTGCGGGTACATCACACTGAACTTGGCGTTGCATCCCTGCTTCCTGCTGCATCGAGGTGTGGCGCAACTTGAACACCACTCTCTCTATTCCTGCTGGGGTGTAGCGCAAGCCTTCCGACTCCACCACCTCCCCGTCGATCACACAACGGTTGTTGCTCAATCCTAAATTACGCAGCCGCTACAGGTGCTGGTGCAACTTCAGCTGCATCACCGCCGTAAGAGCGCGATTTTTCTTCCTTCATCATCGCGGAAGGCACAACGACTGCTGCCTTAGTCTTGATGGTCAGGTGGCGCAACACTGCATCGTTGAACTTGAACGCGTGTTCCAGTTCTTCCAGTGTTGGCTGATCGATCTCGATGTTCATGAGCACGTAGTGTGCTTTGTGGATCTTTTGGATCGGGTATGCCAATTGGCGGCGGCCCCAGTCTTCTAGACGGTGGATGTGACCATTCTTGCTGGTCACCAACGTGCGATAACGCTCGATCATCGCGGGCACTTGCTCGCTTTGATCAGGATGCACGATAAATACGATTTCGTAGTGTCGCATTACATCTCCTTGTGGATTAAAGCCCCCCGACATTTAAGTGGACGGTGGGGCAAGGTTTAGAACTCCCTTTTTCAGGGAGCGCGCATTATAAGGATATTGGACTTCGCGTCAACCAGAAATCCTCAATCAATCAGCAGCTAGGATACGCAATGGAGGCAGATTCACGATGCGTCGGGTCGCCAACCAACCAGCTAAGGTGACGACAGCGATCCCGCCAAACAGCCCGATCGCCCAGATCGAGAAGTTCGCCTGATAGGGTATCTCCAACACGAAGCGCGCCAGCACCCAGCCCAACAAGGTCGCCCCAGCCGCCGCAAATAGCCCACTCAAACCGCCCAGAATAGCGAATTCAGCAAGGTGAAGTCGGCGCAGGTAGCGGCTATCCGCCCCTAGAGTACGCAGTATCGCCGCCTCGTGCGAACGCTCATCCTGCGTCGCCAGCAGTGCAGCATACAAGACCGCCAAACCTGAAAGTAGCGTGAACAGGAACACCGCACTCACCGTCTGCGCGATCTGATCCATGATGCCGCGCACCTGTGCGATGACCGCGCCTGTGTCGATCAGCAGGATGTTGGGGAACGTACGCGACAACTCGTCCCCCACGCGCGCCTTGTCAGGATGTAGATAGAAACTGCTGAGATAGCTGGTCGGAAACTCTTTGAGTAGCTCGGGCGTGGTGATGACGAAGAAATTCACCTTCATCGAATCCCATTGCACCTTGCGCAGACTGGTCACTTTGGCAGTGAAATGACTCCCCGCCACATCGTAGGTCAGCGAATCGCCCAATTTGATGTTCAATGTCTTGGCGATGCCCTCCTCGACCGATAGCTCACCGACACTGTCATTCTTCCACCATAGCCCACCCGTCACCTCGTTCCAAGTAGGCATCTGTTCCATGTAGGACAGATTGAACTCGCGTTCTACGAATGCCTTCGCGCGTTGATCAGCGAAGCTATCTCCATTCACCACGCGCTCGTTGATCTCTATGAGTCTGCCGCGCACCATCGGTTGCAACTCAGGCGCGGGTAGCGAACGCTGCGTAAATAGATCGAGTACGGGCTGATATTGATCAGCCTGGATGTTGACAAGGAATCGGTTCGGCGCATCCGGCGGCAACTTACCCTGCCACGCCTCCAACAAGTCGCCACGCACCAAGGTCAAAACCAATAGCGCCATACCGCCCAAGCTCAGCGCCACTACTTGCACTGCGGCACTGCGTCCATGGCGCGCCAAATTATTGAACGCCTGCCTCCAGTGCGCCTGAAAGTAGGACGCGTAACGAGCCAACAGATGCAACAACAGCCATGCCAACCAGCCGAACAACAGCAAGCCAGCAAGCAAACCGCCCAACACCGCCAACCCCAGCTTCAACGAGCCCGCATGCCACAAGAACAAAGCAGCCAGCACGCCCACCGCCAATCCGTAGATCAACCAAGCACTCGCTTCTGGCAAACCCAACTCACGACGCAACACACGCAGAGGTGAGACCTTACGCAGTTGCAGCAAGGGTAAAAATGCGAAACCAAGTAACAAGGCGAAGCCGCTGACGGCTGCTTTGACCAGCGGCATCACACTCGGCTGCGGCAGGCTCGCCTCACGCATAGACGCGATACTCTCGACCAAAGCCGCTTGTGTGAGATAACCTAACAGGCTGCCAACCAACACGGCCACGATGCCAAGCAAGACGAATTGATAAAGGAAAAGACTCAACACCTGCCCTTGCTGTGCGCCTAAGCAACGCATCACTGCCACACCATCCAAATGGCGCAACACGAAACGTCGTGCTGCCAATGCCATCGCCGCACCAGCCAAGATGGCAGCCGTAAGCGCCGCAAGACCAAGGAAGTGTTCGGCACGCTCCAACGAAGTACGTATCTCAGGACGTGCATCGCGCACATCCTCCATCTTCTCGTTACCTGATAGCTTTTCTTGTAGCGATGTCTTCAACGCAAGCACCTGCGTAGCATCACCCGCGATCATCAAGCGATAAGAGACACGACTCCCTTCTTGTAGCAATCCTGTAGAGGCAAGGTCCGTCTCGTTCATCAACACACGTGGAGCAAAACTCGCGAAACCGATGGATTGGTCGATATCCTTCACGATGCGTGCCGCGATATTGAATCGCTGCGCGCCGATACCCACCTCATCACCCACCTGCATATCCATACGACGCAGCAATCGCTCATCTACCCACACCGTACCGCTTACGGGAATAGCTGAAGCAACGTGCAAACTTCCATCATCGATCTCGATCTTTCCTCGCAATGGATAGCCCGTTTCCACCGCTTGTATCTCACTCAACAACACCTGCTCACCATGCACCACCATGCTAGGGAAGGTACGACTCTGCACCACCTGCATGCCTCGGTCCTCAGCAGCTTTTCGATATTCCGTTGAGAGCGATCGCGAGGAAGTGATGCGTAGATCGGCACCGATAAGACTCTGTGCCTGTTGCTGCAATGCCTGACGTACGCGATCAGCGAATAGGCCAACGGTAGCGAGACTGCCCACCGCCAACACCAGCGCCAGCAACAACACGCGCCACTCGCCAGCGCGCCAGTCGCGACGTAATAGATTCAATGAAAGGAGAACTAGGTTCACTGCACAACCCGCCCTGCTGCCAGCCTTATCTGCTTACCGCAACGCCGCGCCAGATTCTCGTCGTGCGTCACCAGTATCAACGTCGTACATTGTGCGCGATTGAGCTCCAGCATCAACTCGATCACTTGCGCACCTGTAGCGGCATCCAAGTTACCGGTAGGTTCGTCGGCAAAAAGTATCTTGGGGCGAGTGACAAAGGCACGAGCCAGAGCGACGCGTTGCTGTTCACCCCCTGAGAGATGTTTTGGGACGTGATGGGCGCGTGCGGCGAGGCCTACCTGTTGAAGCGATATTTCCGCGCGCTGCCGAGCCTCTTTCACCCCTGCCAACTCCAGCGGCAACATCACGTTCTCTAGTGCATTCAAGGCTGGTAGCAATTGGAACGATTGAAATACGAAGCCTGCCAATTCACCGCGCAATCGCGCGCGGCCATCCTCATCCAATTTGAACAAGTCAGTGCCGTTCAACGAGACACTGCCGCTACTCGGCACATCCAACCCCGCCAACAATCCGAGCAAGGTGGATTTGCCAGAGCCAGACGCGCCTACGATGGCAAGGCTCTCTCCCGCTTCGACCTCGAAGCTGACTTCATTCAGGATGACCAATGGCTGATCGCCACTTTGCACTTGCTTGGTGAGCCCTACTGCTTGCACAATCGATGACATGGATACCTTTCTGAGAATCATTCTGCTGATGGTAGCGCTCGCGCTATCTACCTCCGCACACGCTACCAAGACCATCTTGATCTTTGGTGACAGTTTATCAGCCGGCTATGGGATCGCACGTGCCGATTCATGGGGAAACCTATTGCAAACCTCCTTGCAAAAGTCCCACCCGCAATACGAAGTGGTGAATGCCAGCATCAGTGGCGAGACCACTGCAGGCGGCGTAAGACGCATCGTCAAAGCCCTGAACGAACATCGCCCTGCAGTTGTGATTGTAGAGCTTGGGGCGAATGATGCTCTGCGTGGTACGCCACTCAGTGAGACAGAGAGGAATCTGAACGACATCATACTGAAAACGAAGAAAGCGAACGCCAAGGTCTTGTTGCTGGGGATACAGATACCCCCCAACTACGGGCTGGACTACACCAAACGCTTCAGCGCGCTATACCCCAAGTTAGCTAAAAAACATAAAGTGAGTCTGGTGGGCTTCATGCTGAAAGACATCCCACCAGAACAATTCCAAGCTGACAACCTACACCCGAACGCGGTAGCACAACCGCAGATATTGAAGAACGTGCTACCCAGCCTCACGCAACTTCTCAGCGTAAAGTGACACCACCGACTTGAGCACCAAACCCAGGAAACGCACTGACCACGCCCGCCCCTAGTTTCTTAGCCAAGCGATCAGCAATGTTCTCACGTGCGGTGAAGTCAACGATGTCTTCAGCTTTGATGACATCACGCGCCACGGAATCCACGCTACCGATCTCATCTGCCAAACCCATCTCGATAGCCTTGTCGCCGCTCCAGAACAGACCGCTGAACATCTCGGGCGTTTCCTTCAATCGTTTGCCACGTCCCTGCTTCACCACATCGATGAACTGTTGATGGATGCCAACTAGCAGACCTTTGGTGAACGCTTCATGTTTGGGATTGCGCGCAGAGAATGGATCCATGAAGCCCTTGTTCTCACCCGCCGTCATCAAGCGGCGCTCGACGCCCAACTTCTCCATGGTTCCGGTAAAACCGAAGCCATCCATCAACACTCCGATAGAACCGACGATGCTCGCCTTGTTGACGTAGATCTTGTCTGCCGCTGCTGCGATGTAGTACCCACCTGATGCACACATATCCTCTACCACCACATACAGCGGGATGTCAGGATGTAATGTGCGCAAACGGCGTATCTCGTCATTCACCAGACCCGCTTGTACTGGGCTACCGCCCGGGCTGTTGACACGCAGAATGACACCCGCCGTGTTCTTGTCTTCGAACGCATCTTGCAGACTGGCCATCAGATTATCTGCATTAGCATTGCTATCTGCCGAGATGACACCTTGCAGATCGACGAGCGCCGTGTGCTTGCTGCCAGACATGCTGCCGTCACCACTACTGCCAGCCCATCCCATGAATAAGAACAACAACAAGAACAGATAACCAAAGGTCAGCACCTTGAAGAAGATGCTCCAGTGTCGTGCACGGCGCTGCTCTTGAATGGCGGACATCGCCAGCTTTTCCAGTACGCCTCTTTCCCAATTGGGGTTGGTGTTCTCTTCAGACATCATTCATCTCCTATCTTAATTAAGCGTTGGCTTTGAACCAAGCGCGCAATCCATGAAAATCATCCAGCAAAGCCAATGGGGCTAACGCACGCAATTGGTCTTCGGGGTGTGCGCCATGCGTCACGCCCACCACATCCACTCCCGCATTGATCGCCATCTGCAAGTCGTGGGTTGTATCACCTACCATCAGCACACGCTCAGCATCGACAGTCAATTCTTCCATCAGTTCATGCAACATCGCTGGGTGCGGCTTGGAGAAGGTCTCATCCGCCGTGCGTGATGCGATGAAGAACTCGCGCAAGCCGCTGCTATCCATCACACGGTCCAATCCCTTGCGACTCTTACCCGTGGCGACCGCCAGCAGGTAGCCCGCTTCTTTCAACTCAGCGATGGTCTCTGCTGCGCCATCGAACAAAGGGATGGACTGGTCTTGCGCCAAGAAATAATGGCGATAACGATCGGCAAGTGGCTCATGCATGTGTGGGGGCGCATCTGGCACTGCGTGTTGTAACGCTTGCGCCAGCCCCATGCCGATGACATGCCTTGCAGCTTCGTCAGTTGGAACATTCAATCCCAAATCACGACAAGCTGATTGTATGGAAGACGCAATGATCGCCGTGGAATCCATCACCGTACCATCCCAATCGAACACGATCAGGTCATATCTTTTCGCCATCTGAACCACCTAAATAGTAAGGCGCGGATTCTACCACTGGGCATAACTCATCCCCGTATAATGCGCGCCCCTTCGATTGGTAATGTCATGAGCCTGATCTACATCCTCGACCTGTGTGCGGTCGGCGTCTGCGCCATCACCGCCACCTTGGAAGCACAACGCCGCGAGCTGGATCTCTTTGGCGTGGCGACCATCGCAGTGATCGCCGGCATCGGCGGTGGCACGGTGCGCGACATCTTGCTCGGGCGCTTGCCGGTGTATTGGATACATGACCCCCTTTACGTCGTGGTCGGCATCAGCGCTGCCATGCTCACCTTCTATTTCGAACGCAAAATAGACATCCCCAAGAACTTCTTCCTGCTACCCGATGCTGTCGGTCTCGCGCTGTTCACCGTCATCGGCACCAGTGTCGCCATGAGCTTGCACGTGCATTGGTTCATCGCTGCCTTGATGGGTGTCATCACAGGTGTGTTCGGCGGAGTCATCCGCGACATCTTATGCAACGAAGTCCCGCTCATCTTCCGCACCGATATCTATGCCACCGCCGCCTTGATCGGTGCCTTGCTATTGCTCGCATTGGATAACATGGGAATGGCCCACAACACCGCACTCATCGCCTCCATGATACTGATCGTCGCTATCCGTCTAGCGGCGATACGCTGGCACATCCACTTACCGAGATTCCGCTCCTATGATCGATAAATCACTTCCCTCTTGGCTGATCTACTGCCGCCCCGGCTTTGAGCGCGATTGCGCCGAAGAGACACAAGCCAAAGTCATCGAGGCTGACGAGAACAGCGGCTTCCTCTTACTGCAAGGCAAAGCCAAGCTGGCCTACAAGCAACTCACCTTCGTGCGCCAACTGTTGACGCTGCACGGTGAAGTGAACGACTTGCCTGAGCGTGACCGACTTAGTCCATTGTTAGCTGCCATTCCCGATGCGCCAGAGAAATTCGGTGCGCTATATCTGGAAGTACCCGACACCAATGATGGCAAGACACTATCGGGCTTCACCAAACGTTTCCAACCTTTGCTGGAAGAGGTGTTGCGTGAGACTTCACGCTTGGTGGATGACCCAGATCTGCCGCGTCTGCACATCTTCTTCCCCAATGAACATCGCGCACTCATCGCCACCAGCAATCCCGAAAACAGCAACAGCGCGCTCAACGGCATCCATCGCGTGAGCATGGTGAGTGATGCTCCCAGCCGTTCCTACTTGAAACTCGCTGAAGCGTTCGAGGTGTTCCTAGACAAGAAAGAACAATCGCTCTGGTTGAAACCGCACATGACAGCGGTGGATCTGGGTGCTGCACCCGGGGGGTGGACTTGGCAGTTGGTACAACGCGGACTCAAAGTGACCGCCGTCGATAACGGCCCGCTTAAAGGAGCAGCTGCCACACACCCGAACATCAAACATCTACGTCAAGACGGCTTCAAGTTCCGCCCGCAGAAAATGGTCGATTGGCTGGTATGCGACATGGTGGAGCAACCGCAGCGTGTTGCGACACTGGTGACGGAGTGGTTCATCGGTGGCCACACTATGCACGCCATCTTCAATTTGAAGCTACCCATGAAGAAACGCGTCGAAGCGTTACAAGTCGCGCTGGATTCGATACGCACGGCACTCAATGCAAAAGGTATCCGTTATCGCTTAGAAGCGAAACAGCTCTATCACGACCGCGAAGAAGTGACGGTGTTCCTTACTAGGGCGAAGAAGTGATTCAGGCTTTTTCGTCGATGTGCTCGGTGGCGTGATCACCTAGCAGATCGTGATGACGTCTATCCACACCAGAGCGTAGTTCGATCAGCACTTTTTGGAAGTGGATACGACGACAGGCTTTGCGCCTGTCTTCCAAAGGCAGTCTTGTTGCATGTTCCTGATCCGCTTCCTCCGCCTCTTTATGCCTGCCCTGCAAGGCGGTGACCGCAAATACGGTCTGATCGCGTGAATGGATGGGCTTCACCGCATGGACAGAAGACAAACCAGGAACGAGGCTGGTTTTTAGCTCAGTCGTAACAGGTTTGATCTCCGATACATAGCGCATGGCAACTCCCTCCACGTTCCTTACAACTGAACTATCGGCAAGCCTGCAGAAAAGATTAGCTACTTATTTCGGCGTGACGTCCGGCAGATTGGGATGAGCGTCGTGCATCACGATGCGAGAAACATACCAGATGGCCAATAGGTTAGCCACGATAGCGACATAGCCTACGTTTTGATAACCCACGATATTCCCCATTGCGTCCTGCGTGATGATGAAGCCACTCAAGGTCGCCGCCAGCCCCATCGCCAATGATTGCACCGTGCCATTGAGTGACATGAAGGTTCCTCGCAGCTTGGGTTGGGCTGCCGAAGTGATGATGGCCATCGCAGGGATGAAACGCCCAGAGACGAGCACGAAGAACAGCGTGGTACAGACCAGCCACAAAGCCAAAGAGTTCGTCTCAAGCTGTGTCACCGCTAATATCGGCAACATGGCCGCAAAAGCCACGATTCGATATACCTTTACCTTGCCATGCACATCAGCCCAGCGGCCAATGAGTCGAGCTGAGACGAGCGTGGCGGCTCCGCCTGCCAGATAGATATAGGCGATGTCATGCTGACTGATGGCGATGTTGTTCACTGCGTACAGCGTGATGTAGGGAATGATCGTGAAACCAGAAAAGATGATGAGCGCCGACAACAACATCGCACGCCAATGATTGGCATCTCGCATCACCGCAAACAAGGCAGTGAAAGGATGAGCCTGTTTTTCCTTGCTCAAGTGATGGCGTATCTCTGGTAGACCTCGCACAGCTATCACCATGAAGACCGCGACCAACACGACGATAAAGATGAATGGTGCACGCCACTGAAAAAGACTAGCCAGCCATAACGACAAAGGTACGCCAGCCACCGTTGAGATCGAGAAGGCAGAAGAAACGATACCGCTAGCCGTAGCACGCCGCGCAAATGGGATGGTGTCGCCAATGATGGTCTGCACCAATGCACCCAATACCCCACCGAACGCCCCCGCCAAACCGCGCGCGATGATGAGCGTGGCGTAGCTAGGTGCCAGACCGCAGGCTAACGTCGCCAAGCCGAACATGAGAAACATGAAGAGCAGCAAACGTTTACGTTCAAAACGATCCACAAAGGTCGTTGCCAACAAACCGGAAAAGGCGGCACTGAAACTGTAGGACGCGACCAATAGGCCAAACTCATGCGTGGTGATACCCAGCTCCTGCATCAGCAAAGGGCCCAGCGGCATCATGATCATGAAGTCGAGGATGTGACTGAACTGGATACCTGCCAAGGTCAGCAGCAAGGCGCGTTCGGAATACTTAGGTTGCATTGCCCCACTCATTGCTTGGCATCTAACTTATCTAGGTATTTCTGTAGCTCTGGTGCCAATGGGGCGACGATACTCATAGGCTCGCCCGTCAGCGGATGATTGAAGGCGATGCTATGCGCATGTAGGAACATTCGCTTAAGTCCTTGCTTCATCAACTCTTTGTTGCGAGCGAAGTCACCATACTTATCGTCGCCAGCGATGGGGAAGCCAAGATGTGAGGTGTGAACACGGATCTGGTGGGTGCGCCCAGTCTTAAGTTGGGCCTCGAGCAAGGAGAACTCGGTATAACTCTTAAGTAAAGTGAAGATGGTGTGTGAAGCCTGCCCGTCTTCACGCACCATGACGCGCTTTTCACCTTGTGGGGTGTCGAACTTGTGTAGCGGTAACTTCACATGTTGTTTGGCATTCTTCCATTGCCCCAGCACCAAGGTGAGGTAGCGTTTGTCGCTGTTACCCTCGCGCATGATCTCGTGCATGGCGGTCAAGGCAGAACGTTTCTTGGCGATCAGCAATACGCCGGAGGTCTCTCGGTCTAGTCTATGGACCAATTCAAGGAACTTGGCTTGGGGACGGGCACTGCGTAGTTGTTCGATGACACCAAAGCTCACCCCACTCCCCCCGTGGACCGCCGTTCCAGCCGGTTTATTGATGGCGATGAGTGCTTCGTCCTCAAACAATATGGGGAATTCGGTGGCAGGGACGTATTCTGCTTCGGGCTTTTCAGCCACTCGGATGGGCGGGATACGTAACAAGTCCCCCATCTGGAGACGATAGGTCTGGTCGATGCGCTTCTTGTTGACCCTCACTTCTCCCCGCAAGATGCGGTAGATATGACTCTTGGGGACGCCTTTCAGGTGCTTGAAAAGGAAATTGTCGATGCGCTGACCTTCACTTCCTTCATCTATTTCGACCCAAGTGACGGATTCTTTGCTCAAACCACTCATTTTGAATATACTCCGCGCCTCGCGTGTGCGCCTTCGTCAAACGGGATGATCATTTCCCCGTCCAACCTAAGGCAGGCAATCAAGCCGCCTACGAAGCAGCCCCGCCCGGTTAATCTCACTCACCGGAAACAAGCAGTGATGGTAATTGATTTGCGCGCTCTAAGCATCAAGCAGAAAAATTTTTAACGTGTTGCCCCGCTATTTAGGCAGCATGTAGATACAGACAAGCTAATAACGAGAATAAGTACTTGGACAATCGTAGGCCTCACAACCCAAACATCCTACTTCTCGCGCGCTAAGCGGCGCGTAGCTTTGCCCTGCCCGTGTCAGAGCGCGGGAGAATAAAAAATGAAACGCATGCTATTCAATGCGACGCAGCCGGAAGAACTACGCGTCGCCATTGTGGATGGTCAAAAACTAGTTGACCTCGACATTGAGACCGCCGGAAAAGAACAACGCAAGAGCAACATCTACAAAGCCATCATCACCCGCATCGAGCCAAGCCTCGAAGCCTGCTTCGTCGAATACGGTGGCACCCGCCACGGATTCCTTCCCTTCAAAGAAGTCGCCCCTCAGTACTATCAATCTGGTGCCAACAGCCGTTCTTCCATCAAGGAAGCATTGCGCGAAGGCCAAGAGTTGTTGGTGCAAGTGGAAAAGGACGAACGCGGCAACAAAGGCGCTGCCCTCACCACCTACATCAGCTTGGCAGGTCGCTATGTGGTCCTGATGCCGAACAACCCCAACGGTGGCGGCGTATCGCGTCGTATCGAAGGCGAAGATCGCAACGAACTACGTGACGTACTAGGACAACTGGAAGTACCTAAGGGCATGAGCATCATCGCTCGTACTGCTGGTATCGGTCGCAATGCGGAAGAACTGCAATGGGACTTGAACTACCTCAAGCAACTGTGGGATGCCATCGACGGTGCCGCTCAATCCGAGAAAGCGCCTTCCCTCATCTATCTGGAAAGCAGCTTGGTCGTACGCGCCATCCGCGACTACTTCAACCCTGAGATCGGCGAGATCCTGATCGACACCGACGATATCTTCCAGCAAGCACAAGCCTTCATGGGTACGGTGATGCCGGACCATGTCGATCGCATCAAGCGTTATCACGACGATGTGCCCTTGTTCTCGCGCTTCCAGATCGAACATCAGATCGAATCCGCACATGCGCGTCAGGTGAACCTGCCTTCCGGCGGCGCCATCGTCATCGACCATACCGAAGCTTTGACCGCTATCGACATCAACTCCGCACGTTCTACGCGCGGTAGCGACATCGAAACGACTGCGCTCAACACCAACTTGGAAGCGGCTGACGAGATCGCCCGCCAATTGCGCTTGCGTGACTTGGGTGGCCTCATCGTCATCGACTTCATCGACATGGAAGCGACCAAGAACCAACGCGCAGTGGAAGACCGTCTGCGCGATGCCTTGCACTTTGACCGTGCGCGCATCCAGACCGCGAAGATCTCCCGCTTCGGTTTGTTGGAGCTGTCACGTCAACGCTTGGCCCCTAGTTTGGAAGAAGGTAACCACACGACCTGCCCACGCTGTAACGGCATCGGCCATATCCGTGGCACCGAGTCATCTGCATTGAACATCCTGCGCATCATCCAGGAAGAAGCGATGAAGGACAGCAGCGCCGCTATCCATGCACAAGTGCCAGTCGATGTCGCCACCTTCCTGTTGAACGAGAAGCGCTCCGACATCCATCGCATCGAATCTCGCTTCAAAGTAAGCGTCGTATTGATCCCCAACCCGCACATGGAGACACCGCATTACACGGTCAACCGTTTGCGTATGGACGACATCACTGCCGACCACCTTCAAGCCAGCTACAAGTTGGTAGAGAAGCCGGAAGAGACCAAAGCCATCACTGCCGCTGCTGCGCAAGAAGCTGCCAAGACAGCGCCCCGTGCACAAGCTGCTGTGAAGGGCATCATCCCGACACAGCCGGCTCCAAAACACGAAGTGAAGGAAGAGAAGAAGACTTCCCTCATCGGCAGTTTGGTCAGCTGGCTGAAATCTTTGGGGGGCGACAGTGAACCAGCGAAGGCTGCCGCACCTGCCAAGAGCAGCCGTGGCAACCAAGGACGTGATCGCGGCAATCGCGGTGAACGCAGCGAAGGCGGTAACCGCCAACGTCGCGAACGTGGCGAAGGCAACAAGAAGCCGCGTGATCGTGATGACGCACCTAAGGCAGATAACGCCAACAAGGAACAAGCGCAACAGAATCGAAACGAACAACGCCCACCACGTCCTCCGCGTGAACCGCGCGAGCCACGCGAACCCAAGCCTGTTCTGGAAACCAGCAAGCCAGTAGTCGCAGGCGAACAAGGTGAAGATAACAACGGCGGACGTGAAGGAAGTGGTCGTAAGCGCGGTCGTCGCGGCGGTCGTCGTGAGCGTGAGCGTCGTGACCCTAATGTTGCCGCAACTGGCGAGAACACCAACGTAGAAGCGTTCGTCGCGAATGATGTCGTTGTTGCTGAAACACCGCGCAACACCGCACCAGTTCAAGTGAAGCCAAGCGAGTACGTGGCCTATCCTGATTCGATGAAGCGTCTGACGCCGACCGAAGTGGTTTGCTACCCGACGAATATGGCACCTGCGGCAAAAGCGGTGGCTCCTGTTGTTCAAGTAGCTGCTCCCTCCCCTGTCCAAGTCGATCTGAGCAGTGCAGGTCTGACAATGATCGAGACTGACCCGAACAAGGCCGCAACGGTCGTTGTTCCTGCTCCTGCCTCACATGATCGTGCACCGCGTCGCCGTTCACGTCCGCGCGAGGTCTACACGGCCGAGAGCAACGAACCACTGATCTTGGTAGAGACTCAACCGAAGTGATCTTTGGTCAAGCAACAATAAAAAAACGCACGGCATGCCGTGCGTTTTTTTATTCCAGCCGAGGAATCTTTCAGCTCAAGAGTACGAAAATAAAAGCAACGGTAGCAGGCATCGCTTGAATGAAAAGTATCTTGCGTCCCACAGTAATCGCCCCGTACACACCCGCAACGATCACACAGCCAAGGAAGAACAGCTTGATGCTGACTCCCTCCTCTCCCAAGCTCAGACCCCACACCAGCCCTGCGGCGAGGAATCCGTTGTACAGACCTTGATTGGCAGCCAAAACCTTAGTCACTTCGGCTTTCTCAGGTGTCATACGGAACGTCTTCAAGCCAAGCGTCTTGTTCCATAGAAACATCTCTAAAACGAGAAAATAGACATGCAGCAAAGCGACCAGCGCAACGATGATGTTCGCAATGAGTGTCATACCGACCTCCTACTTAAGGTGCTGCTGCTTGATGTGTTTCAACAGACCGTTCGCGGCGTCCTCCACCAGATCCAAAACATGTTCGAAACCTTGTGCGCCACCGTAATACGGATCTGGCACTTCGCGCTCCTCATGCTTCTCAGCGAATTCCAGGAACAAACCTAAATGACTTTCAGCGTCTTGTGGACGCAGACGCTCCAAGATAGCCAGGTTCGCCTCATCCATCGCCAATACGTAATCG
>JAVBYP010000147.1 GCA_030823965.1 Sideroxydans sp. | reverse complement strand
TGCGTTCTTGGTTGGGGAGTGCGGCATGAACTCGATGCACGCAGGCATCGGCATGACTTCTGCACGCACGCGCGGTCGCATGATCGAGCGTCTGCGTACCCAAGGGATCCAAGATGAGACCGTGTTGGCAGCGATGAACAGTGTGCCTCGCCATGCATTCGTGGATGAGGCATTGTCCAGCCGAGCCTATGACGATGTCTCGTTGCCTATCGGCCATGCTCAGACCATCTCGCAACCCTACATCGTGGCGCGTATGACTGAGATATTGCGCAACGGTAAACAGTTGGGGCGTGTACTCGAAGTCGGTACGGGATGTGGCTATCAAGCGGCCGTGTTGTCGCACGTGGCGAAAGAAGTCTATACCGTCGAACGTATCCAGCCGCTGTTCGCTAAAGCCAAAAAACAACTGTTCGATCTGAAGTTGCGTAACGTCTTCGTGCGCCATGCGGATGGCACTTCAGGACTGACGGATGGTGCACCTTTTGACGGCATCATCATGGCCTGTGCTGCGCCCGCGTTATCGGCCACTCTAAAAGAGCAGTTGGCGGTGGGTGGTAGAATGGTGCTTCCGATAGGCACGCAAGAACAGTTCTTGTATCTGATCGAACGGGAAGCGAATGGCTTCCGTGAGACCCGCCTAGAACCAGTGAAATTCGTACCTTTGTTGATGGGGAAAGCATGACAGCAGTTCGTAACATCACGCAGCGCACTTTGTGGTCGGTGACAGCCGTCGCGGTCTTGTTGGTTGCATGCGGTGCACCCGCACCCAGCGGACGCAAGGCACCCATCGTTGAACACGGAGTCGCCGACCCGCAATCGGCAAGTTCAGAAACAGCGCAAAAATCAGTCGCCCGCGCATCGACGACCACTACTACCAAGATCCACGTCGTGCAGAAGGGCGATACGCTCTACAGCATCGCCTTCGTGAACGGGGTGGACTATCGCGACGTGGCCGAATGGAACGATATCAAAGATCCCTCCGCCATCAAGATAGGCCAGCAGTTGAAGTTGAATATCCCGTCCGATGAACCCGTGGTGCAAAAAGCCGAGGTCAAACCTGCAGCCACTCTTGCGCCACCCAAATTAGGCGGTATCAGGAACCAGCCCAAGGTAGGCAGACTGGCGTATAGCGAAGACGCCTTGGCCAAAGCAGACCGTATGCAAGAAGATGTGGCACAGCCTGCGCCAGTCGTAGCAACTGCCAAGCCGTCGGTGGTCAATACTGAGAAAAATGACACACCAGATGAAGCGATGGAGTGGGGCATGCCCACCCATGGCAAAGTCATCGCCGAGTTTTCCGAGAGTGCCAATCGCAAAGGGGTGGACATCACGGGTAAGCGAAGCCAAGCCATCGTGGCAAGTGCATCGGGCAAGGTGGTGTACAGCGGTAGTGGTTTGCGCGGCTATGGCAAACTCATCATCATCAAACATAACAAGACCTACCTCAGCGCTTACGCACACAATGACCAGATATTGGTGAAAGAAGGGCAGAGCGTGAGCAGAGGGCAAAAGATCGCCGAGATGGGCAACACCGATGCCGATCAAGTCAAACTGCACTTTGAAATACGCAAACTCGGCAAGCCAGTCGATCCTGCAAAGTACCTGCCATTGGTCAAGTCTTGAGTGAGAACACGTTAAGCACCACCGACCACAGCCGCGACAGCGCAGGTCTTCGTTACGTCTATCCCGTCGTGTCACGCCGCGCAGGCGGTGTCTCCATCGGTATCAACCTCAATCCCAATAATGCCTGCAACTGGCGCTGCATCTATTGCCAAGTACCCGACCTCACGCGCGGCACCGCGCCACCCATCGATCTGCTGTTGTTGGAGCAAGAGTTGAGCGGTTTTCTGCATGAGCTCCAACACGGTGATTTCATGCAGCGCGTTCCACCCGAAGCACGCCGCATTAACGACATCGCACTTTCAGGCAATGGCGAACCGACCAGTGCGCAAGAGTTCGCCGAAGTCATCGAAGTCATCGCTAAGTACAAACCTGCCGACCTCAAGCTCGTTCTCATCACCAACGGCAGCCTCATGCAACGCGAGAACGTGCAACAAGGATTGCGCCGCATGGCGCAACTGAATGGCGAGGTCTGGTTCAAATTGGATAGAGCTAGCGAAGCGGGCATGGCGCTGGTCAACGACACCAAGCTGACGATGGACAAAGCACGACAGAACCTTGCTACCGCCATCGACTGCTGCCCGAATACTTGGCTGCAAACTTGTTGGTTCGTACTAGATGGCATTGCGCCTAGTCAGCAGGATGAAGACGACTATCTCGATCTGTTGGCATCGTCAATGCAAGCCGACATCAAGCCGCAGGGCGTGTTGCTTTACAGTTTGGCGCGGCCATCGCTGCAACAGGAAGCCCCTCGTTTATCTGCTTTGCAGGGCGGGGCGCTGCAAACCTTCGCTGATCGTATGCGTGCGTTGGGAGTGGAAGTCAGGATTGCGGCATAGCTGAATCTCTAAGCTATTCGACATATAGACCCCGTTGAGTCAAAACCTCGCTTCGGTTACAATGCGCGCCCTGTTTATCCGGCAGTCGCTGAATAAACAGGAATTCACACACTCGTTCATGTTGGGGTGTCCCTTGAACCACATGGGGGATCAGGCTGGCGAGTGGAAGACTTAACCCTTAACGATTGGAGAATCACATGGCAGTAACAATGCGTCAAATGCTGGAGGCGGGTGTCCATTTCGGTCACCAGACCCGTTTCTGGAACCCAAAGATGG
>JAVBYP010000181.1 GCA_030823965.1 Sideroxydans sp. | reverse complement strand
TGCACAGTCTCAGCACGGGGCGCGACGGGGTACATCTCGGCGGTGTCGATGAAGTTCACTCCGCGCGACACCGCATAGTCGAGTTGGGCGTGCGCCTCAGCCTCGGTGTTCTGCTCCCCAAACGTCATCGTGCCCAGAGACAGGGCGGATACTTTTAGGTCGCTTGAGCCGATTTGGCGATATTCCATGTCAGCCGCGCGTGTTGGACTGGGTAGAGAACTGAGTCAGCTCGACCAGCGGTGCAGCTTGCCAGCCGGCCTTGCGATGTTCGGCCACTACATTGGTGAAGATGCCGCCGCGCACATAGAACTTGGCAGTAAGGCGCATGAAGCGAGGCTGGGTGGCGGCGACCAGATCATCCAAGATGCGGTTGGTCACGTCCTCGTGGAAGTGACCTTCGTTGCGGAAAGACCACATGTACATCTTGAGACTCTTCAGCTCGACGCATTGCTGGTCGGCGATGTAGTCGAGGATGAGGGTGGCGAAGTCCGGCTGCCCGGTTTTGGGGCATAAGCATGTGAATTCAGGCACTTCCATGTGGATGTGGTAGTCACGATTCGGCTGCGGATTGGGGAAGGTCTCCAGTGCTTTGCTGGGTTGGGTCGTCATGTTTGGTAGCCTTTGGGAGTTCAGTTAGAATGCCGCGCATTATAACGTTTGCTCGATTCCAAATTGCGTCTCAGTCAAATCAAATTAGCTGGTTTCAAGTCCTTCGTTGACCCGACCCAAATCTCCCTGCCCGGGCAGTTAGTAGGTATCGTGGGTCCGAACGGTTGCGGAAAGTCCAACGTCATCGATGCTTTGCGCTGGGTGTTGGGTGAGTCGCGCGCTTCGGCTTTGCGTGGTGAATCGATGCAAGACGTCATCTTCAACGGTTCTGGCAATCGTAAGCCCGTATCACGCGCGAGCGTCGAGCTGGTGTTCGACAATTCCTTGGGTAAGGTCGGTGGCCAATGGGCCAGTTACGCCGAGATCTCCATCAAACGCGTGTTGCAGCGTGATGGAGATTCGAACTACTACATCAATAATCAGAACGTACGCCGCAAGGACATCACCGATATCTTTCTAGGTACCGGCGTCGGTGCTCGCGCTTACGCCATCATCGAGCAGGGCATGATCTCTCGCATCATCGAGGCTAAGCCTGAAGAGTTGAGAGTGTTCTTGGAAGAAGCGGCAGGTGTGTCCAAATATCGTGACCGTCGCCGCGAGACCGAACTTCGTCTTGGTGATACGCGTGGCAATCTGTCCCGCGTATCCGACATCCTGCACGAACTGGGCAACCAATTAGGTCACCTGACTGGGCAAGCTGAGATCGCAAAGACCTACCGCGAATTGGAAGCGCGTCGTGAGACGACGCAGCGCCTATTGTGGTTGGTGAATAAGCAAGAATCTGAAGCACGCCGTGTGCGTTACGCGCAACAAGTCGAAAAGACCAAGAACGAACTGGAATCCGAGATCGCCAAGTTGCGTGAGGTGGAAAGTAAGTTGGAAGGTGCGCGCACCGAGCATTTCGCATTGTCTGATGCGCTACATGCGAAGCAAGGTGACTTGTATGCTTCCAATGCAGAAGTCGCCCGACTAGGGCAGCAGATATCTTTCTTGGTCGAGCAGCGTAACCGCTTGGCACAACAGATACAGAACGGTGAGCGCCAGATCGCTCAACAAAAATCACAGCTGCAAGGATTGAAGACATTGCAGGAGCATTGGTTGAGGCAGCAAGAGGATAGCGGTACGCGCGTCACGGTTTGCGAGGAGCGCGCAGCTACTGAAGCCCAATCGCTACCGCAAACCGAGGAGGCTGCGAAAGTCGCTCAAGAACGCCATAACGCGATGCAGCGCGAACAGTTGCTGATCCAACAGCAACTACAGCTGGCTGAGACTCAGCGTGCGCATATCCAAGGCAACGTCCAACAACTGGATAGCCGTCGTTCACGTTTATTGTTGGAGCGTGACAATCTGCCGCGTGCCGATGAGGAAGGCTTGCAACAGGCGCAGCAGCAGTTGGCTGAGATGCAGATGCGTCATGAAGAGCAGCAGCATCAGTTGGATCAACTACAAGAACAACTCCCCTTGGCCGATGCGGCTAGACGTGAGGCACGCGATGCGGCGCAGGAGTTGGAGCGCCAATTGTCTCAAGTCGAAGCGCGTTTAGGCGCGCTCAAGCAACTTCAATCTCAGGTCGATAACGACAAGAACCTGAAGGCATGGTTGGAGCGTCACCAATTGGATAGCGCGCCACGTCTGTGGCAGTCCATCCGCATCGAGCAAGGATGGGAAGATGCGCTGGAAGCGGTGTTGCGTGAACGTATCAATGCATTGTCCTTGAATCGTTTGGAGGATGCGTCGGGCTGGAGCGATGTTCCACCTGCCAAGTTGGCAGTTTATGCCGCTGATGGTGCGCGCCAGACAGCCAATGCGGCTCACGCTAATTTGACCCCGCTGGCAGATTACGTGCGCTACCAAAATGATCAAGCCGCGCCCGTCGTCAATGATTGGCTTTCTGGCGTGTATGCCGTGGCTGATCTGGATGAGGCGCTGCGCTTGCGTTCTAGCTTGCCGGCAGGTGCGTGGCTAGTGACGCCCAAAGGCCATTTGGTCGGAGCTCACAGCGTGTTGTTCCACGCGCCAGATGGACAAGTACATGGCATCTTGGCGCGTCAACGCGAGATCGAGCAATTGCAAGTCGAGGCATCCCAAAGAGCAGATGCTGTGGAGCAGGGGAAACTCAAGGTCTC
>JAVBYP010000120.1 GCA_030823965.1 Sideroxydans sp. | reverse complement strand
CCATAGCAGCTTTGATAGTTTGGAACAGACCTACAAGGTGATGTACGAGACCTACAGCCGCATCTTCACGCGCCTAGGGCTGCAGTTCCGCGCCGTTGCTGCCGACACCGGCGCTATCGGTGGTAGCGGTTCGCATGAGTTCCATGTGCTGGCCGATTCCGGCGAAGATGCGCTGGCTTACTGCCCCACCTCTGACTTTGCCGCCAACGTGGAATTGGCTGAAGCGCTTGCACCGACCGCGCCGCACGCCGCGCCGACCGAGGCGATGCGCAATGTGGAGACACCTAAACAGACTACCTGCGAAGATGTCGCAGCACTGCTCGGTCTGCCACTACAACGCACTGTAAAACTCATCGCGCTCATGGCGAACGACAAGCTGCACATCGTTCTGTTGCGCGGCGACCACTCACTAAATGAAGTCAAAGTCGGTAAATTGGAAGGCTTGGCAGAATTCCGCTTCGCACGCGAGGACGAGATTCGCGCCTTCTTCAATTGCCCCCCCGGATTCCTTGGACCGGTCGGTATCGATCGCAGCCGAGTTCGCGTCATCGCAGACCGCACCGTGGCCGCCATGAGCGACTTCGTAACGGGTGCCAACGTCGCCAAATTCCACACTGCAGGTGTGAACTGGGGGCGTGATCTACCGGAGCCGGATGTCGTCGCGGATGTGCGCAATGTCGTCACCGGCGATGCATCCCCAGATGGCAAAGGAACGCTGGAGATCTGTCGCGGCATCGAGGTCGGCCATATCTTTCAACTGCGCACCAAATATTCGGAAGCACTGAAAGCCACCTACCTTGATGAGAACGGCAAGGCGCAAGTGATGGAGATGGGTTGCTACGGCATCGGTGTCTCGCGCATCGTCGCAGCCGCAATCGAGCAGAACTTCGACGAACGTGGCATTGCCGTTCCCGCAGGCATGGCCCCCTTCCAAGTCGCTATCGCACCTATCGGCATCAAGAAGAGCGAAGCTGTGCGTAACGCCGCAGAGCAACTCTATGCCGAACTCACTGCTGCAGGCATAGAAGTGCTTATGGATGACCGCGACGAGCGTCCTGGCGTGATGTTCGCCGACCTCGAACTGATCGGCATTCCGCATCGCATCGTCATCGGCGACCGTGGATTGAAGGAAGGCAATGTGGAATACCAAGGTCGCAAAGATGCCCAAGCCCAAACCATCTCCTTGCAAGATGTGAGCAAGCTCGTACAATCAATGCTATGAAACTGCCCACCACACTTCACAAACCACTGCTTACGCTCTCGCTAGCGACGCTAGGTTTGTGTTGTGCCGGTTCCGCCAACGCAGGAGCGCAAAGAGAAGAAGCGTTATCTGCCAGCGTGCGCTCCATGTTGCATCGCGCAGTATCCGACCAGGCCGTTCCCAAATTGGCCTTTTCTTCACAGCAAGAAGCACAAGCTTGGCTGGATGAGATGTCGGCGCGACTTGCGAAGAAGATCCCTGATGCGGAATATCGTTTCGATCTGCTGAGCACAGTACATTACGAAGCCACGCGAGCTGGCCTTGACCCTCACATGGTGCTGGGCTTGATCGAAGTGGAGAGTGGATTCAGGAAATACGCCGTATCAAAGGTCGGCGCACGGGGCTACATGCAGGTGATGCCATTTTGGAAAAGAGCGATAGGGGCGAACGACCACAATCTGTTCCACCTTCGTACCAACCTACGTTACGGTTGCACCATCCTGCGCCATTATCTGGATATCGAAAAAGGCGACTTATATCGCGCCTTGGGACGTTACAACGGTAGCTTGGGAAAACCGGAATATCCGAACTTGGTTAAGGCCGCTTGGCACAAACATTGGGTACCTAGCCGTCGCACAACCAGCTGACTATTTCTTAGCTTTGCTCTTGATATAAGATTCCACGCTCTCGCGTGACAACAGACCTTCCTGATAGCTCACCAACTCACCTTGCGGATTGTAGAGATAAGAAGTCGGTAGCACCTCTACTTGCCCCACCTGCTCTGCCATGTCGTAATCACCCAGCACGATAGGGTAAGTGACGTTCCGCTTTGCTACAAAAGCTTTGACTGACTTCTCGGTCGAATCCAGTGCGACACCGATAACGACCAAATCTGTATTTTTGTGCGCCTCGTGAAGTGAGACCAAATCAGGCACTTCTTCAAGACAAGGCGGACACCAAGTCGCCCAGAAATTCACCAACACCCACTTACCGCGATAATCGCTCAGGCGTTGGGCGTTGCCCTGCATATCCTTGAACTCAAAGGGTTGAGCGGTTGCTAAGGCAGTGCAGCACATCAGCAGCGCCGCCCACAGCAGTCGAAGCGAAATCGGCATCAATGCCCCGCTTTGTCGTCGTGCTTGATATCCGTCACATCCGCATCAGCATCGGCATGCCCGCCATCGGCAGCATGCGTCAGGTACAGCGCCAGTGCGATCAGGGCAATGGCAGCGCCGAAGTAGACCAGATCGAGCGGCGAGCTCATTTGCATGGAGATGGATTCCTCAAAAAGGGTAACGATCATGATCATCAAGATCACTTTTGCCAGTTTGGATTTCAAATCGTCTAGGTTATTGATGACCAATATCTTACTTGCGGCTTTGCTGCCGTGCGCCTGATCGATATCGCTAATGAACAATTCATACAAGCCCAGAGAGAAGATCAGCATCACCGTCGCCAGCAAGTAGCCATCCACTACTTCCACAATATGAGACACGGTGCTGTCGTGCAGGGCCTTTCGTGCCTCATCGGTCAAGGAAGAATCGGCATAGTGCATAG
>JAVBYP010000276.1 GCA_030823965.1 Sideroxydans sp. | reverse complement strand
AGACGTCCGGGATCGCCCATCAGCTTATCTGGCACATCGGCAGCCACATGCAACAGCAACTCTAAGCCTTTCTGGTGGGCTCGTACGGCGAGCGAGCGCATGGTGTCTCGCAGCATCTGCTCCAGTGAGAATTCGATGCTCTCGATATCCATCTTGCCTGATTCGATCTTGGAGAAATCCAAGATGTCATTCACGATGTGCAACAAGGAATGGGCGGAGGATTTCACGATGTTCAGATATTCCTGCTGCTCTCGATTCAGCTCGGTATCCAGAGCAAGGTCCGTCATACCGATGATGCCGTTCATCGGTGTACGTATCTCGTGGCTCATATTGGCAAGGAAATCGCTCTTGGTCTTGGCTGCCTGTTCGGCCGCACGCTTGGCATGCATCAAGACATCTTCAGCATGCTTACGCTCGGAGATGTCAGCATTGGTCCCTGTCATGCGCAACGCGCGTCCTTGCGCATCGCGGTCTACCACTTTGCCATTGGTGGCGACCCACAGCCACTCGCCATCCCCTCTCTTGACGCGATA
The DNA here is from genome assembly GCA_030823965.1 of Sideroxydans sp. Classification (GTDB taxonomy): domain Bacteria; phylum Pseudomonadota; class Gammaproteobacteria; order Burkholderiales; family Gallionellaceae; genus Sideroxyarcus. The sequence continues at coordinate 21,570 of JAVBYP010000276.1, read as the reverse complement.
TTCGGCCGAGTAATAACCTGATGTCCCCTTCAGCACTGGCGCCAGGTTCTTGCGTGCGACTTCACGATCCTCTGGATGGATATTGTTGAAGAGTTGCTCCACGGTCATCATGGTCTCTTCCGTCACACCATTCAACATCTCCGACCAGCGACTACTCAGATAGATGCGGTCATAGCTGATATCCCAATCCCATAACGCCAAGTTCGACCCTTCGAGCGCGAGATTGAGGCGTTCTTGCGTGAGTCGCATGTACAACTCGTTCTTTTTGCGATCCGAGATGTCTTGGAAAGCGATGACCATGTTTTCCAGCTCACCATTGATGCCGTATGCCGCTTTGGATGAGAGCGCGACAGGAAAGGTCGAACCATCCTTGCGCACGAACACTTGGTCGTCCATACGCCCCTGCCCGTACTCATTGACCACGAGAAATATGGGGCACTCTGAAGCAGGCAGGTGCGCGCCAGCAGCTGTCTGACTATGGATGGTGTCGTGTACCGGCATACCGATGAACTCTTCACGCTTCCAACCCAGCATCTTCTCCGCTTCCGAGTTCATATAGATGCAGCGTCCGCGTGAATCCTGCACGTACAAGCCCTCACCCAATGTCTCGCTGATACGTTCATAGAACGCACGCTGCACTTCGAGCTTCTCATCCATCTCCTTACGAGCGGTGATATCTGAACGGATGGAGATATAGCGCAAGGGTCTGCCTTGGTTGTTCATGAAGGGGACGATGGTGGAGTCGACCCAATAGAAACTGCCATCCTTGCTGCGGTTCTTCACCTCGCCATGCCATATCTCACCGCGCGCGATGGTCGCCCACATCTGTTTGAAGAAACTGCTGGGGTGGTGGCCAGAATTCAATAGGCGATGATCCTGCCCGAGCAACTCGTCACGACCGTACTGACTGATCTCGATGAACTTGCTGTTGGCATAGGTGATCTTGCCACTGGCATCTGCGATGCTCACGATCGAATGTTGGTCGAGTGCGTATTTTTGGAACTCCAACTCACCCAAGGTCTGCTTCAGATGGTCATACGCTTTACGTAGGTTGTCTTCTGTCTCTTGGCGTAAAGTGATGTCTTGGAACGACACCAGTGCACCGGTGATCTTGCCTTCAAGGATGATGGGGCGCGAACGACATTCGACGGGGATATACGCCCCAGCTTGATTCACAAAATGCGTCTTACCTTCGAACGGCACGCCCGTCTCGATGACGCGCAGGTGTGGCGTCCCCTCAGCGGGGAACGGCGAGCCATCAGGCAGGGTCGGCTGCACCATCTGATGCACGACCTTTCCCATGATGTCTTGCTCACGCCATCCAAGCACCTTCTCAGCGGACGCATTCATGAAGGTGAGCATCCCCTTCGTGTCGGTCGCATACACGCCATCACTCAAAGTGTTGAGCAAGGTACGTGTCGTTTCCGCGTTCTGCACACGCATGCGCTCGTTCACCGCATTCAGTTCGGCCGAGTTCATCAGCAGCGCGTTCTGCAACATGTGCTGCTCTTTATCGACCTCGACGTAATAACTATCGACGGTGTCGATGAAAGCCTGCAGGGCCTCATCGGGCTTGAAATCTTTTCCGAATTGGCGCCTCAGTTGGCGTTCGAGCAAACGGTGCATAGTGTTGTACTTATTCGTATACGGTAGTCAAAGTCATGGTCTGGTTATGCAACTGACAGTGCATGACATCACTGAACGGTGCCAACTCGCCGTAGGAATAAAAACCCGTGATCGCCGTCGCATCGCCCAAACGCTCTTGCACGATCTCCAATTCCTCTTCCGTCATCTGCCCCATCACTAAACGGCGGCCGACACAACTGACTACCAGACACAAACCATTTACACCTTGCTTAGAAGGCTGTGCGGATTCAGCTGCCAACCCCGCGTTGTCAATCAAGCTATCCAGATTGGTACGCATCAACTTGCACAGATAGCCGCTTGGCACATCCCCAGCGAAGGTGAGGCTCTGTGCAGCTTCATCCACCGCCAACAAGGTACGTATCAACGGTTTGGCATTCTTGTTCTCTTGGATACTCAAAGGGAATCGCAAGCCACTGGCAGGCAGTTCGTTCGCCATCTCGCCCAGATATTTCTTGTAGAGCTTGAGCGCCGGTTCACCATCGATCTCATACACCACGTTGCCTTTAGAACGGGTGACGACACGCTCTGCGCCGAACTCCTCCCATCCTGCGAAACATCCACTCTTGACGGTGACATCACCGTAGAAGCCCAGGGCGGCGATACGGCCGCTCTTCGCGGGTGCATCGGCCATCACCCATGTCTTACCGAAGCGCGTGCCATCTCCCGCCAAGCCCCCCGTGACGGCGATATTGGTGTGATTCAAGCCCAAAGCAAGGTCGCTCCCATTCACGCTCAATCCATCCGACAACACGAACACATGACGCAGGTCTTCACCCTGCAATTCCTTCATCAGCTGTACACCTGCATCGCTCGCACTGCCGACGACATCCACCGAGGCGAGTCGCACACTGGAGCGCTCCAACTTGATGGCGGTCGCCACCACATCTTCGTCGCTGATCTCCACACCCCCTATCGTTCCTGAAGACGAACAGCCCAAGATACGCGCTTGTGGGAACGTCGCTCGCAGATCGTTGAAACAAGTGTCGCTGTGAAAGAAATCATGATCCGCGAACACCATCACCAGATCAGCGACAGCTGCAAAATCTGGTGCATTCCCCCAACCCGTTCTTCCAGACCAGCGAATTTGTGCAGTTCTCATCTTTTTTCTCCCTTAAGAAATTCAATCCAGCGTCCTATCACGCATCTCCATCTGCTCATCCACGAACTGGTCCTTGATCGCAAGCACATCATCGAAATCAGTAAAGAATGCCTCCACACAGCTTGGGTCGAAATGTTTGCCCATGCCTTCGCGCAACAACTCCTTAGCCTGTTCGATGCTCCATGCTTTCTTGTAAGGACGTTCCGAAGTCAGAGCATCGAACACATCAGCTACCGCCACGATGCGTCCGAACAGAGGGATGTCCGTGCCTTTCAAACCGCGCGGGTAGCCCGAGCCGTCGAACTTCTCATGGTGGGTGTGGGCGATCTCAGCTGCCACTTTGAGCATGTGTGAACTTGCGGTATTGAGTACCTCGTAACCGATGACCGCATGCTGTTTCATGATGGAGAACTCGTCGGGAGTAAGCTTGCCCGGCTTGAGTAGGATGAGATCGGGCGTGCCGACCTTACCGATGTCGTGCATGGGGGCGGCTTCCAGCAACAGCTCTTGCTGTTCTATCGATAGCCCTAGCACGCGTGCGATGTGTCTGGAGTAATGCGCCATACGGATGATGTGTGCCCCCGTCTCGGGATCTCGATACTCCGCCGCCTTGGCCAAGCAGAAAATGGTCTCACGCTCTTGTGCCACGATCTTCTCGGTCGCCTTGCGCACTTCCTCCGCCAGCAAAGCCGCACGATCCTCTAACATCTTGTGGCTCTTGCGCAGGGTGAGCATGTTCTTCGCGCGCGCGAGGAACTCGGCGTTGTCCAATGGCTTGGTCAGGAAATCGGTGACCCCCTGCTGCAGCGCTTCATGACGCAATTCGACTTCGTGGTTGGCGGTCACCATCAACACTGGGTTGTCTGGATAACGCGCACGGAATTGTTTGGTCAGCTCGGTACCATTCAACTGCGGCATCATGTAATCCACCACCACTAAGTCGGGATCGTTGTCCAGACACCATGCCAAAGCGGCAACGGGATCGGTGAAACATACTGGTTCGCAATCGGGTAATTTCTTGACAAGATGTTGCAACAACGTCACGTTGATCTGTGCGTCGTCGATGACAGCTACTTTCATACCCCCTCCATCACTTATCTTTTTATGCCCTATCTCAGTCTATCGGCATCATCTTCAGATTCTTTAGGCTTTTGTGTCGCCGGATCAAGCTCTTTCGGAACAGGCAATTCACTCGGCATCTGCGGAATCGCTCCGCCTTGTTGTTGATAGCGTTTCAATTGATAGACGTAAGCCAACACTTCAGCGACGGCATTGAATAGGGCCTCGGGGATAGGCTCACCTAGGTCGGTATGTTTATGCAGGGCACGTGCCAAGGGCGGCGCCTCTAGGATAGGGACGCGATGTTCGGCGGCGATCTCTTTGATACGGGCGGCTAACAGATGCGAACCTTTGGCTACGACGATAGGCGCACGCATCTTGTCCTCGCTGTATTTCAAGGCGACCGAGTAGTGGGTCGGGTTGGTCACCACCACATCGGCGGTTGGGATAGCAGACATCATGCGACGGCGAGCGATCTCACGTTGCATGCTGCGGATACGGCCCTTGACCTGCGGATCCCCTTCGGTCTCTTTCGATTCCTGCCGCACCTCTTCCTTGGTCATCTTGAGTTTCTTGTGGTGTTCCCACAACTGGAACGGTACGTCGATGGCGACGATGATGAGCATGCCCATCATGATCGCCGCGAAACTCCACCAGATGAGTCCGCCCAGATGCGGAATGGAACTCGTGACTGGTTCGCCGATGAGCGACATCACCGATTCTCTGTTATGCCACACCACCCAAGCGCCAATGGTGCCGACGATCACAGTCTTGCCGATCGCCTTCAGCAGCTCTACCAGGCTGTTCATCGAGAACATACGGGCGATACCAGCGATGGGATCGAGCTTGGAGAATTTTGGAGTCAACGCCTTGGTGGAGAACAGCCACCCGTTCATCAGCAAAGGCGAGAACGCGGCCACCACCAGCACCAACAATAGGAAGGGAGAGAAAACCACCAGGATATCTATACCCATGTCACGCAGATGAGGCAGCAGTTGTTCGCTATTGAAGGCCAGTTCGCGATCCAGCGTCAGCCCCGCGCGCAACATCTTGATCAACTCTTGGGCAAAATATGACCCCATCACCCACAGTCCGGCACCACCTGCCATCATCACAAGGAAGGTGGTCAGCTCGCGCGAACGCGCGACTTGCCCCTCCTCACGCGCTTTGTCTAGTTTGCGCTGTGAGGGCGATTCCGTTTTTTCGAGGTCGCTGTCTTGGTCGGCCATGATCCTGCCTTTATAGGTAGGGTCATTATGCGAATGGGCTGTCTAGTCAAAGGAAGGAAATGGGGGGATTTCCCCCTCTTGTTGCATGGATGACCTTGCTGGCGCATGGCTAACATGCCATTCATCGGTGAATCCCCCTCAAGCAGACGACGGATGTGCCGATAGAAACAGGACAAGAACTCAGAACTTGGCTGGAGGAGCAACATGAAAAGGCAGATCACCCCGACCACGACCGAAAAAGTGATGCGTGAAGACGATTTCATCGTCTCCATGACCGACACCAAAGGGCGTATCACTTATGGCAACCGCATCTTCATCGAATTCTCGGGATACTCTGAGAAGGAGTTGCTCGGAATGCAGCACAACATCATCCGCCACCCAGAGATGCCGCGTGCCGTGTTCAAGTTGCTATGGGACAAGATACAGAACAAAGAAGAGTGCTTCGCCTATGTGAAGAACATGTCCAAGGATGGCAGCTTCTACTGGGTATTCACCAATGTGACGCCGACCTTCAACCCCGCAGGTGAGATCACCGGCTATTTCTCGGTTCGACGCAAACCGAAACTAAGTGGCATCGAAGTCGTGACCCCCCTATACGCCGCCATGCTGGAAGCCGAGCAAAAAGCTGGGCCCGCCAATGCCATCGAAGCGTCGACCAAGATCTTGGTCGACGTACTCAAACAAAAAGGAATGAGCTATGACGAACTGGTCCTTGCAATTTAGGATATCCGCCCTGCTGTGGGCATTCTCCTTCGGTACGCTGGTCACCATTCTGACCAGTTTCTATCTCCATGGCTTCGAAGCGGTGATGCTGATCTTCTTGGGCGTCGGTGTCGCAGTCGCTCTTTGGGGGCAATGGGAGGCCAAGAAATGGCTATCTCCACTCCCTAAACTTGAAGCCGTCATCCACGAAGTGGCCGAGGGCAAGTTCAATAGCCGCGTCACCGGCATCTCAGAAAGCCAGGACGAGATCAGCCTGTTGTGCTGGGATATCAACGACATGCTGGACCAACTGGCCGCCTTCTTCCGCGAACAAGAGACCAGCTTCCGCTCTAATCTGCATGGGAATTTCTCACGCAATGCGATGAACAGCGGCATGCACGGCGGTTTCAAAAAAGGCCTCTCCAATCAGAACATCCTATTGCAAGGCATGACCGAGCAGAAACGTGCGGCGATGCGTAACCGCATCTTGTCCAGCGCACACAGCCTCAATACAGAGAACCTGCTAAAGAACCTCGTCTCCAGTCAGACCGATCTAAAATCCATCACCGACAATATGTCTGACCTAGCTACGCTCTCTCGCCGCACCCGCGAGGACGCAGAAGAGAGCCAGACCTCGGTGAAAGATGTGGTGGGGCGCCTGTCCGGTATCGTGGAACGGGTGAACCATGCGAATGCGGCCATCACCCAACTCAATGAACGCAGTAGCGAGATCAATAAAGCAGTCGGCCTCATCACCTCGATCGCCGACCAGACCAATCTGCTCGCACTGAATGCCGCCATCGAAGCGGCGCGCGCCGGGGAAGCCGGCCGAGGCTTTGCTGTCGTGGCGGATGAAGTACGCAAGCTGGCGGAGAACACCAAGAACGCGTCGGAATCCATCGGCAAGATCATGCTGATGCTGCAAGACGAGGCGTCCAAGATGCTGACCGACTCTGAAGAGATGCATGAGATCGCCAATTCGTCACAAGGGGCCATCAGTAAGTTGGAACAGAAATTCGGCCAGTTCTATGAGTCCGCCGTCACCACCATGACCAGCGCACGTTATGCGCAAGACTTGAGCTTCGCTTCATTGGTGAAGGTCGATCACGTCATCTACAAACAACGTGCCTATGTGCTGATCAACGATCCGAACAACGACGAATTCAAGAAGATGGTCGGTGTCGACCACATAGGATGTCGTTTGGGCAAATGGTACGAAGGTCCAGGTAAAGAAGTGTTCGGGGATGCACCATCCTTCCGCAAACTACTCGACCCGCACAGCAAGGTCCACGGCTCCGTCCATCATATGTTGCATCTGATGGAAAGTAAGTGGGAGCACGATGAGGTATTGCAGAACAAGATCATCGAGTCATTGCAGATCGCGGAACGTGCCAGCCTTGAAGTGATGAACATCCTAGACCAGATCGTGCTCGAGAAACACCCTGAGGTCGTCCAACAAAAATAAGGCCACGCAAAGACGACCCGATGCCTAGGTCGTCTTTGTGTAAACCGTTTGTCCACGCAATTTGAAATAAGCCGCAGCGTGGTTGAAGTTCTCTGAATGTCCCGCGAACAACAAGCCATCCGAGCGCATCAGCGGCGCGAACTTCTTCAGGATGGACAGTTGCGTATCCTTATCGAAATAGATCATCACATTGCGGCAGAAGATGGCATCCAATTGTCCACGTATGGGATAGCTGGCGTCTTGTAGATTGATGCGTTTGAATTCGATCATGCGCTGCAACTCGGGTCGCACCAAGAAGCATCCCGCATCCGCAGGCTTGAAGAAACGTTCGATACGTTCTGGCGACAACTTCGACACAGCATCCGCTTTGTAACGCCCCTCGCGTGCGCTAGTCAGTACGGCACTGTCCAGATCAGAGGCGATGATGTTGACGGAATGATCGTACCCCCCCAAGGCCTCGACTACGGTGATGGCCATGGAATAGGCCTCCTCCCCCGTCGAACACGCTGAACACCATAGCTGCATAGGGCTGGCCTTATCTGACTTGCGCAGATGCTCAGCCAACAGGGAGAAGTGGTGTGCCTCACGAAAGAAGGAGGTGAGATTGGTGGTGAGCGAGTTGGTGAAAGCCTCCCACTCTGCGTCGTTATTGCGTTGCAGGAACGCAAGGTACTCTGCGAATGTCTTTATGCCCGTCGCACGCAAGCGACGTGCGAGACGGCTATAGACCAATTCTCTCTTGCTATCGGCGAGTGCGATGCCCGCATAGTCATGGATGAGCTTGCGGATGTGCTGAAAGTCTTGATCAGTAAATTGGAATTCGCGTGTGTGTGGCATGTTACTTTGTCATTCCCGCCCATCGTTGGACTCATGATGGACCGACCTACAGTCAGGCGGGAACGACTGAACCTTTGACCCCCTCATCCAGGCGCGTGACACAAGAGACTGTTATCACCTTCTCCAGCGATCGCGATGCGCTCCAATGCCGCCAATACCGCCATGCTATCGGATTCCATCTTGGCGACGAGTTCCATCCCGCGTAGCGGATCCCCTGCATGGAAGGCAGATACTGCTTCTTTACCATTTTGGTGGAAACTCTGGTGCGGATTGGCCACGGCTTGATAGCCATCCAATTTTGCAAAGCAATCTCTTCCTTCGCCTTCGAAATACCATTTACCTAGGCGACATCCTGTGTGCGACGAGAAACTATCCGCCTTGCGATCAGATATCTTCATGAACACCTTGTAGATCTCGAACTTGTACAAGATGTGATCGATCTTGGCGACTTCGACGAAGCTACGCAACGCCGCCGCCGAGATAGTGCCTTCCATCGTATGCGAGAGATCTAGCAGATGCTTCATGTTCTCCATCACATTGCCCACATCCGTGCTGAATGCCTTTGATTTCTCCGCCCATGTCTCCATCTGCGTCTTGGCTGTGTTCGTCTCGGTTTGGATGGCATTGACGATGACAGAGATCTCGCTGGTAGCCTTGGCAGTACGTTCCGCCAACTTGCGCACTTCATCCGCCACAACAGCAAAACCACGGCCTTGCTCGCCTGCCCGCGCGGCTTCGATAGCGGCATTCAATGCCAGCAGATTGGTCTGATCGGCGATCTCCTTGATGAGTTGCACGATGCTGCCGATCTGTGCGGCGCGCTCGGTCAAGCCTTGTACGTTCTTTGATGTTTGCAAGGTGTCGCCTGAAAGTGCTTCCAGACTGCCCGCGATGTTCATCACTGCTTCACGGTTCTTCACGGAAACGTCAGCCGCCTCAATGGCATGTTGTTTCTCTTCACGCAGTGCATTTGCCGCTGCGGCTTGGGATTGCTGCAAAGAGATGAAGGACTCCCCAAAGCCTTGCATGTTGCCATATATACGATTCGCCACTTGGCTGTCTAATTTCGTGACTGCGGCTTCTGCGTGCAATGTCACCTGCTCGGCTTCCAATCGTGCCAACTGGGCACGTGTCGCTGCGATATCGCGCTCGTTCTCTGCCAATCGCTGTAGCGCGACCTGATGTTCTTGTTTTAATTTGCCGCCAAACATACCGTTCTCCTATTCTAATCAATGAGGTCGTTGCTGATTGCTATCAGTCTCGCCTTTTCGTACGACTTAAACCTTGAATATCTCCACTGAGTTACGTACTTCTCGCGCCTTGGCTTCCAGATCGTTCGCCAAGCTGAGTAGGTTCTGTGCTGAACTCGAATTCTCTTCCGACATCTGTGAGACCTTCTCTGTGCTCTTCGCCAATTCGTTCGCGGCTGCAGTCTGCTCGACCAAGGCCGATGCGATGTCGTCGATGACCCCAGAGACTTTGCCAAAACTCTCTTGGATGTTCTTGATGGAGACCTGTGCCGTCTCTGCGTCACCCACGCCCTGCTGGGTCGTCTTCACCACTTTATCCATTCCACTCAATGCGTGAGTAGCCACTTCGCCGATCTTGGAAGACATCTGGTTGATCTCGCTGGTCGCCCCTGCGGTACGCTCCGCCAACTTGCGCACCTCGTCCGCCACCACGGCGAAACCACGACCTTGCTCACCCGCACGCGCGGCTTCGATGGCGGCATTCAAAGCCAGCAGATTGGTCTGATCCGCGATCTCTTTGATGACCTTCACGACATCGCTGATACGCGATGCATCCTCACCCAGTCGAGAGACCTCATCAGACGCGGTCCTGATCTCCTGCGCAGAACTGAGTAATCCGTTCACCGTCTTGTTCACCACCTGCGCACCCTGTTCGGCATTGCTGAGCGAACTGTTCGCGATACGTTTGGCACTATCGCCTTGATCGCTGATGTGCGTGGTAGAGACGCTCAACTCTTCGATGGCTGCCGCCATACTGCTCACGGCATCCGATTCATGGTTGACGTTCTCAGCGATATGGTTGGCTGAGGTCGCCAAACTATGTGCCATATCCCCTACTTGCGCCGCCTGACTCTTCACTGAAGCGATCATGTCGCGCAGCTTGCTTTGCATGTTGTAAGCATTGGCTAACAGGCTACCGGACTCGGGCGACTTGCGGGGCTGTTGAGAGAAATCGCCTGCTGCCATGGTGTTGACCACCACCGCGACTTCTTTAGGATCGCCGCCCAACTGACGCATGATCTGGCGGATGATCAGTGTGGCGATGACAAAGGACAGTGTCAGTGAGACGAACACCCAAACGAATACCATATTGCGATTCGTGGCGTAATCCTCTTCCGCTAACGCTATCTTCTCGCTACCCTTTTCGTCCACGAACTTGATGAAACTGTCGCGCAGGTCTTTGATGTGAACGGTTAGATCACGGTCGATACCGATCACCTTGGTATCTGAATCATGGGCATCACCACGATGCGCTTCGATCTGCGATAGATACTTCCACGACACCTTGGCATGCTCTTCATTGATGACTTCGAGTTGCTTGATGAAATCGTCGAAACCTTGATGCCCTTCAGCCAACTTCTGCAATCCTTTCAGGGCAGCTTCGTGTGTAGTCTGGAATCGCTCGACGTTTTGAATGAACTCAGTCTTATATTTATCGATATTCTCTTGATTGTCACCGCGGATCCACACGTCTTTAGCCAGCTTGGCTTCTTTGATGACGACGATGTTCAAGGTGTCTATCTCGCCCATCACCTCGATGTCCATCTTCAGGCGCTGGATACTCTCCTTCTCAGTCTCCATCGCGCCATGTAGCACGATCAGACCGAACACCACGGTGATGATGAGCATGGAGAATGACACTGCCTCTAATGCGAGGAACTTGTTCTTCAACGACATCTTCTCAAACACTTTGATTCTCCTTTAGAACGAAGACGCTCAACTGCCACGCACGTCGCTCAATAGTTCTTTGATGTCCAAGATGAGCACGATGTCTCCTTCGCTGGACATGGTGACCCCCGCCACGCCTTTGGGGCGGAAGGTATCCAATGACTTGATGACCACATCTTCATGGCCGACGAATCCATCGGCGGTCAGGATGAAGCTGTTGTTGCCGAACTGCATCAACACACCGACCTCGGATCGTTCGCTACTGCCCCAACCGATGAGTTGGGTGAGTGGCAACACAGGCAACACTTCGCCACGCACGACCATGGTCGCCTTGCCAGATACTTGCTGTAGCTGGTCTTTGGTGACGGGCAATATCTCGCGCACCATAGACAGCGGCACGGCAAAGGATTGGTCGCCCAAACGCAACACCAACACCGGCAAGATGGCGAGTGTGAGCGGCAGCGAGATGGAGAAGGTCGAGCCTTTGCCGGGCTCAGAATGGATATGGATGCTGCCGTTGAGTTTTTCGATGTTGGTCTTCACCACATCCATACCGACACCGCGTCCCGATACGGCCGATATCTCTTCCTTGGTAGAAAAACCTGGCAGCAAGATGAGTTCCAAGCACTGACTCTCATCCAAGGTGTTGGCGACCTCGCTGGAGATGAGTCCTTTTTCGATGGCTTTGTTGCGAATGACTTCGGGGCGCATGCCTTTACCATCATCCGAGATGGTGATGAGGATGTGGTCACCCTCTTGGCGCGCGCTCAACTCGACCAAGCTCTTCTCTGGCTTGCCTGCCTCGCGCCGACCTTCGACGGTCTCCACACCATGATCGACCGCATTACGTACCAAGTGGACGAGTGGATCGTTCAAGTCCTCGATCATGGTCTTGTCCATCTCAGTCTCTTCACCCACCAATACCAGCTCCACATCCTTCCCTAAGGAGCGTGCGAGGTCGCGTGCCAAGCGCGGATATTTTTTGAACAGACGACCGATGGGTTGCATACGCGTCTTCATCACTGCGTTCTGCAAATTGACGACCAGCATGTCCAGCTGGGTGACGGACTGATCCAATTCACTCAGGATCGAAGCATCGTTACGGCCTTGCAAGATGTCCGAGCGCAGATGCGTCAATCTGTTCTTGGTCAAGCCGATCTCACCGGACAGGTTCAACACTTGATCGAGACGCACGGTATCCACACGGATCGTGGTCTCCTTGGCTTCAGCCGCAGGCACGTCACCGCCGCGACGCCCGACCGTAGCGCCGGGAACATCGGATGCACGTCGCCCGAACGCCTTCTTAGTGGATTCCTCTTCGTCGATGGCTTTCTTGATCTCTTCAGGATCGCGTTTGGCACCCACTGTCTCAGCGATGTCGTTTCCGGTCAGCGCTTTGTATAAGGCATCCCAATCCACGTTCTCATGTTCGATCACAGGCAATGTCTCAGCAGGTGCTGCCACACTCGCAGCAGGTGCCGGCGCCGCTTTAGCCTTGCTGATGGCAGCAACGGCCTTACCCTCAAGCGCATCATGCAAAGCCTGCAATATCTCGGCTGGAGCAGCTGTCGGCTGCTGATTCTGCTGCAATGCGCCGAACATCCGACGCACTTCTGCCGTGGCCGCGAAGATCACATCGAGCAACTCTGCATTCAAGGTGAGCTGATTGGTGCGTAACTTATCGAACAGGTTCTCAGTCAAGTGACACAAGGTGACGAGTTCGGTCGCATTGAGGAAGCCTGCGCCCCCTTTGATGGTGTGAAAACCACGGAATATCTCATTGAGTAGACCGCTGTCGCTCGGATGCTTCTCCAGCTCCATGAGTTTGCTATCCACATCGGACAACATATCCCCGGCTTCCAGCAAGAAGTCGCTCAGTAGTTCTTCCATTCCGGCAAAGTCATTCATTTTTTCACTCCTCGTAGGTCGGGCTTCAGCCCGACATTCCGTGTCGGGCTGAAGCCCGACCTACAAAATCCTCGATACTAGAATCCCAGACTCTCTAACAGATCATCGACCTGATCTTGACTCGTGACGACGTCGTTACGCCCTGCTCCATTGATGACAGGACCATTCAGCAACCCCGTATTGATCTCCGCCTTCACCGCCGGAGGTGCGTTCTCCAAGAGCAGCGACACAAGTTGTTGCTCCATCTCTTGCGTCAAATGGATGATCTTCTTGATGACCTGCCCCGTGAGGTCTTGGAAGTCCTGCGCCATCATGATCTCGGTCAAGTAGGCATTGGTCGTCTTGGTCTGCTTTGGCGTCTCGTGCAAGAAAGAGTGAGTCTGTATGACGAGCTCTTTGAATTGCTTCACATCCAATTTTTTCTCGAACAACATGTCCCACTGAGAGGCGAGTCTTTGTGATTCAGAACCCAGCTTATCCACGACAGGTTGTGCCGCCTCTGTCGCATTGAGGACACGCTCGGCTGCTTGCTGAGTCAGCGTCGCCACATAGTTCAAGCGGTCACGCGCGTCAGGGATGGTGGAAGCAGCCTTCTCTATCTCCGTATGCAGACCGAGTTCACGCAGTGTGTCGTGAAGTTTGCGCGCCATCTGTCCGACCTGGTTGATGACCTTAGCTTGTTCGGCATCCGCATTGAGTGGGATCACTTTCGCGGTCTCAGGTTTATCCTCGTCAGAGTTTGCTGCGATGATGCTGTCGAACAGCGCTTCGAGATCATCGGAATCATTGCTTGCGTTATGGGTCGCCATGTCTGCCTCACTTGTTCAATTGCGGGAACGCCGCGAATATCTTCTTGAGCTTCTCGTCCAGGGTCGCCGCCGTGAATGGCTTGACCACATAACCAGATGCCCCTGCTTGTGCCGCCTCGATGATGTTCTCTTTCTTCGCCTCTGCCGTCACCATCAACACAGGCAGGTGTTTGAGTGACGCATCCGCACGGATGGCACGCAATAGCTCGATACCGGTCATATTGGGCATGTTCCAGTCGGACACGACGAAGTCGAATTGGTCGCCGCGCAATTTATTGAGCGCATCCACGCCGTCCTCTGCCTCTTGCACGTTGGAGAACCCCAGCTCTTTGAGCAAGTTACGCACGATGCGTCGCATCGTCGAGAAGTCATCCACCACCAAGAATTTTGTGTTTTCTATACCCATGTCGATCTCCTAATACTTTTATATTTCTTTACGTCAGCAGCGGTCGCAACGTAGACGACAAGATCATCGAGTCGAACTTCGGTACGTAATAGTCGACACCGACCCGCTTACCCATCGCTCGATTGGCATCCGATGACAATGACGAATGCATCACCACTGGGATACCGTCGAAGCGGCGGTCGTTCTTGATGTTCTGCGTCAGCACATAGCCATCCATCGCTGGCATCTCGGCATCGGTCAGGATCACTTGCATCTGGTCGCGCATGCTCTGTCCGCTGTGTTGTACCGCATCGGCCATGGTGCGCAACCTATCCCACGCTTCCTGTCCATTGTTGGCTTGGATGTGTTTGACGCCCATCTTGTCCAACGTCTCCGCGATCTTACGGCGTGCGACCATGGAGTCATCTGCGAAGAAGACACATAAATCATGCCCTGATTCGACTTTCTCGACGTTACCAACGATCGCTTCACCGAACGCATCGGAAAGTATCTGCTCGACGTCCAAGATCGAGACCAAAGATCCATCTTCTAGATTTGTGATGGCCGTGATCAGCGCGCCCTTGTCTGACAGCATGCCTTCGGTCGGACGCACCTTGTCCCAATCCACACGGATGATGCGATCGACCTCTTTCACCAAGAAGCCTAGGATATGTGTGTTGTATTCGGCCACCATCATGGTCTGATGCTGCTCTGCATACTGTATGCCCATGAAACGGGCAAGATTGAGTACTGGCATGACATGGCCGCGCAGACTGACGATGCCATCAACTCCACTTGGCATGTTGGGTGTGCGGGTGATCTTGCCCGCATGCGACACCTCTTTCACCTTGAACACGTTGATGCCGAACTTCTCATCACTGCCCAGATTGAACAGCAGGATCTCCATCTTGTTGGTGCCCGCCAGATTGGTGCGCGCATCGACGTGGTCGAGCAAGCTATCCGATGACGACATATCTTCTGTGTAGCTCATGTTTCGCTCCTTAAGCTAAAAGACGCGCCAGCGTCTGCGACAATTTCTGCGGCTCGAACTTCGGTACGTATTCGTCGACTCCGACCGCCTTGCCCAATTGAGCGTTCTGACTGTTCGACAGAGACGAGTGCATCAGCACAGGAATACCGTTGAAGCGTTTGTCCGACTTGATCTTACGAGTCAGCATGTAACCATCCATCTCCGGCATCTCGACATCGGTCAGGATGACCTGCAATATGTGCTTAAGCGGTGTATGACTGGCATCGGCGTAGTCGGCCATACGCGCCAACTCATCCCACGCTTTTCGCCCATTGATCGCCGAGATATGTTTCACCCCCATCGCATCCAATGTTTTGGCGATCTGATTGCGCGCAACAGATGAATCGTCCGCAAAGAAGACCGTACGGTCTTCTTTACCTAGGTGTTGCACTGACTTGAAGATGATGTCATCAGAACCAAAATGCCCCGTCTCAGCCAACACCTTCTCGACGTCGAGCATCATGACCAAGCGCTTATCCTTGAGCTCGGTGATGGCGGTCACCAAGCCACCCATTTCCGCCGCCAACATCTCAGGCGGTACGCGCATGGCAGACCAGTCTAGACGCAAGATGTTATCTACTGACTTCACGAGGAAGCCCTGGGTATGGCCGTTGTATTCGGTGACGATCATGATCTCCGGCTTGCCATCCGGCTCCATGCCGATGTACTTGGCCAGGTCGATGACGGGTACCAACGACCCGCGCAGACTGACCATGCCTTCGACTGAGGGTGGCATCTCGGGTGCGCGCGTGATGGCGGGGATACGCATCACCTCGCGCACCTTGAATACGTTGATGCCGAAAGTCTCATCGCGCCCGGTACGTAAGTCTTTACCAAGAGAGAACATGAGTATCTCTAGTTTGTTGGTGCCCGCCAATTTGGTACGGGCATCGATGTTCTTTAACAGGTCTGACATCGTATTCTCCTAATGTTTCATTACCACTCTATTGATTCATTGCGCATTTCGTCAGCGGATATCCTGCCCTGCTGAGTTCATCGGCAGATTTCGCCAATTCTTCAGCCGCGACTTTGGTCGATTGCACCGAGCGCGTGTTCTCATCCACCAAGCTGGTGATATGTTCCAGACTCTTGGCGACATTCTCACCGGCTGCCGATTGCTCTTTCGAGGCCAGTGCGATGTGATCGATACGACTAGACATGGAGACCGTCGCATTCATGATCTCTTTCAATCCTTCGCCATTCTTACGGATGAGCGCGATACCCGATTCGACTTCGACCACCGCACCGCCCATCGCTTTGACTGCCTCGTTGGAGATGGAGGTGATCTCTGAGATGGTGCTGGCGATATCCTTGGTGCTGGTCGCGGTGCGCTCTGCCAACTTGCGCACCTCGTCGGCCACCACGGCGAAGCCGCGACCTTGCTCACCTGCACGTGCCGCCTCGATGGCCGCATTCAGCGCGAGCAGGTTGGTCTGGTCAGCGATCTCCTTGATGGAATTGGCGATGACACCGATCTTCTGGATGGATTCGCCTAGATCAGAGATGGTCTTGCTCGAACTCTTGACGGTTTCCGCGACCTTGCTGGTGGCACTGATGCTGAGCCCCATATTACTGTTGTTCTGCTCGACGATGGATTGTGTGCGTTTCATCTCTGCCAGCGATTCGGAAGACATGCTGGCCACTTCAGCGATGGATTGGCTGAATTGCTCCATGGTCGCAGCGATGGTCTGTATCTGATCCTGCTCAGTAAGCGCATTGCTGGCGACGGTGCTGATCTTGCCATCCACCTCACTCACATGGGCTTGCATCTTGGCGACAGGGGTGACGATCTCGTCCACCATCGTGCGCAGATAGGCTTGCATCGTCTGTATCTCACACAGCAGCGCGCCCATCTCATCCTTGATACTGATATCCAACTCGGTATCTAGATTGCCTTCCATGATGTTGCGGAACTCTCTATCGACTTGTTTCAACGGACGCCGGATGAACACATCCACGCAGTAACCGATGAAGAAGAACAGGAACACCTGCAAGGCGATCTGCCCAATGATGATGTTGCGCTCTACAGCATGGATGCGTGCCATGTCTGCCTTGAGATCGATGGTGATATCGGAAGCGCCAGACACAGCACCCTCACCACCCGCATGACACGCGGTGCAATCCGTGCCGTGGAAGTCTTTGCTCAACAAGTAAGGGGTGACGATGCGCAGCACAGGATCACCCGCCGCATCGTTCATGAACATCACGCTGCTCTGTTTTGTCTCCATCACCTTTCGCTGTATGTCTTCTGTCGCCTGCTGACCTGACATGCCTGCACCGTATTGTTCGATCAGTTGTGGGGAGCGCAGGATGCTGACGGATTTGACGTGTCCCGATGCCGTGGCTTTAGTGATGAGTAGTTTGCGATTGGCCTCGTCACTGATCTGTCCTGTGACCATCAACATGTTCTCGTTATCAATGAATTGACTGGCGACTTGCTCACCTTTCTCTTGAGCCTGATGCATCGCCTCTTGCTCAGTGCCATTGGTGATGTACAGCTGAGCTGCGGTCAAAATGACTAGCAGCGGCACTTGGATGACCGCCTGCAATTTTGCCTTCAAGGACCAGTTCTTGACCTTGAACCCTTCGTATTTTGAGACGATCTGGTTGCCACTCTTGTTCAACTCTCGATACATGGCCTCAGCTTCTGCCACCTGCTGGCGTGTAGGCGACTTTCTGACTGATACATAGCCGATGATCTTTTGGTTCTCGATGATAGGCGCCACGGTGGCACGCACCCAGTAATGGTCACCGTTCTTGCAGCGGTTCTTCACCATACCGCGCCATGGTCGTTCTTCTTTCAGTGTGTCCCATAGCCACTTGAACGCCTGTGGTGGCATATCTGGGTGACGTACGATGTTGTGGCTCTTGCCGATGAGTTCAGCCCGTGTATAGCCAGAGATCTTCTCGAACTCATCATCACAGTAAGTGATGATGCCCTTGGTGTCCGTTTTGGAAATGAGTACCGTTCCATTGGGGAACGTGACCTCTTTCTGCGATACATATGCGTTCTTATTCTGCATGATGCTCCTCCTTAAACACGGAATCGACTGACCGATTCGTGCAATTCTTCAGCCAATCTTTCTAAATGGGCGATCTCTTGCCCCGCCAGATCCACTGCCGAGTGGTTCTCTTCCGACATCTGTGCGATCTTTTCCACATGCTTTGCGATCTCGTTGCTGGCTTGGCTCTGCTCACCGACAGCGATAGCGATGTCGTCCACGCCCTTGCTTGATTTGGAGACTGCGTCTCCAGCCGACGCCAATACAGCAGACACCTGCGCCACATGTTCTTGTGTCGCTTTGAGCGAGTTCAATCCACCTTGCACGGTCGCTTCGACCTGCGCCGATTTGCCGTTCAACGATTGGGTGACTCGGTCGATCTCATTGGCGGATTGCGCGGACTTCTCAGCCAGTTTGCGCACCTCATCCGCCACCACTGCGAAGCCCCTGCCTTGCTCACCAGCGCGTGCCGCTTCGATAGCGGCATTCAGTGCGAGCAGATTGGTCTGATCGGCGATCTCTTTGACTTGTTGCGTCATGCCGGCGATGGAACGGGTGCTATCGACGAACTCTTTCACTGATATCGCGATCTGGTTGACAGTGTTCTGGACTTGAGCGACCTCACCGATCAACTCGTCCACACTGCGATGACCTTGCTCGGTCTGCTTCAAGCTGTGCTCTGCGAGTTTGCGGACGTCATTCGTATTGTCCGCCACCGAATTGATGCTGACGGTGATCTGTTCGACAGCAGCAGCAGTGGAGGCGGATTCTTCACTCTGCACCTGTGTGCCCGCTGTGATTCGCGAAGAAGTGGCCGTGAGTTCCTTGGCCGTGGCGGTGACGTTCTCACTATTAGCTCGAACCGAGCTGATGATCTTCGAGAAACTCTCCATCAAATGATTGAATGCCTTTGCGGATTGTCCTGGCTCATCCAACCCTTCCTTGGCACGCAAGGTCAGATCGTTGGAAGCAGCGATCTGCGAGATGGTCTGACGCAATCCGTTGACGGAGGCGATGATGCTGTTCGAGAGCAGCAGCATCAAAGCGGCGATGACGATGAGTACTGCGGCGATGATGAGCCCCCCACGGAGGAGGTGCGCACGGAAGATCGCCTCCACGTCATCCACATAGATCCCCGAACCGACCACCCATCCCCACGGAGCAAAGCCTGATACATAGGATATCTTGGCGACAGGTTGCTCTTGCCCCGGTTTGGGCCAGTGATATTCGACGAATCCACCGCCGTCTTTCTTGACGACATTCACGAACTCCACGAACAACTTGAGACCCGTGGGGTCCTTTGCTTCAGATAGGTCTTTACCATCCAATTCAGGCTTCAGCGGGTGCATGACCATCATCGGTTGCATATCATTGATCCAGAAATAATCGTTGTTGCCATATCGCATCAACTTGACCGTGGCTATAGCTTCCGCCTTGGCGGCATCCTCAGTCATTTTTCCTTCAGCGACCAATTGCTGAAAGTGCTCGATGACGCTGTAGGCGACTTGCACCACCTGCTGCGTCTTCAGCTTCCTATCCTCTAACAGTGATGAGCGCTCACTCATGAGATCGATGATTGGCAGCAGCAATAGGCCGACCAAAGCCATGGCGATCAGCACCGTGAACTTCTTTCTGATGGTCATATCCTTCAGCATCACCTTCCTCCTATCTCAAGCTCATCATGCTTTGGCGCATGTATTTTCTTATATGCGGATGTCAGACTTTGAAGCGTCCCACCGTGCTACTCAGATTGGCCGAGACCTGCTCCATCCCCTTCACTGCCGTCACGGTACGCTGCACGATGGCATTGCTCTGCTGTGACATACCGGCGATACGCTCGACGTTGCGCGCGATCTCTTGCGTCGCATCACGTTGCGTATTGATAGAGCGCGATATCTCTTCCAGACCTTGATTCACGCCACCCACCGATTCATTGGACTGTACAAGGATAGCGGTGACATCGCGCACGTGGTCTTGGCTGGTCTGCAGTGCAGTCATACCGCGCTGCACGGTCTTTTCCACCTTGGTGGATTGCGCACCGAGCGACTGCGTCACTTCGTCGATCTGCGTCGCAGAATGAGCGGATTTCTCTGCAAGTTTGCGCACCTCGTCGGCGACCACGGCGAAGCCACGGCCTTGCTCACCCGCACGCGCCGCTTCGATCGCCGCATTCAAAGCCAGCAAATTGGTCTGTTCAGCGATGTCTCGCACTTGCTGTGTCATGTCGGTGATGCTTTGCGTGTTGGCGACGAACTCACTGACTGCCGTAGCGATCTCGCGCACCGCAGCCTCGACGTGCTCCAGCTCTTGCACCATCTCTTGCAAGCTCTCATGACCACGATTGGCACGCTCCAGACTCTCATTGGAGAGCTTGGCCACACGATCCGTACCTTCCGCGACACTGCTGATGCTGGAACTGACCTGAGACACCGCACTGGCGACGACACCCGCAGCATCACTCTGTTTTTGCACACTGTCCGAAAGGATCGCCGCATCTTCTGAAAGCCCATGTGCCGCAGTCGCCACTTGCTTCGCTTGCCCATCGACTTGAGTGACGATGACTTGGAAGTTGTTAGCGAGCGCATTGAATGCAATGACGGTCTGTCCGACTTCGTCTTGACTACGCACAGGAGCGCGTTTGGCGAGGTCGCCGCTGGCATGCATAGCGACCATCGCCGCCTGCAACTCTTGTGTTGGGCGGATGAAGAAGCCGATGATCCAGCCGATGAGGTAGTACAAAACGATCTGCACGACGATTTGCAGTCCCCACAATATCTGGTTCGCTTTATCCATCAGCGCGAATTCTTCAGACACATCTAAGGTGATGCTGGCCGCACCGTTGATCGATCCTTCTGGAACGATGTGGCACATCAAGCAGTTGGTACCTCTAAAGTCCTTCATTGCGATGAAGGGAACGATCACACGCAATTTGTGCATCCCTTCGACCTCTTCCATGGAAGTCTGTTGTTTGCCTGTTGAGAGTGCGAGTCTGTCTAGCTCATCTACCGCTTGCTCTGAGGGCATGCCTGGCCCGAACTGATCGATGACGGGTGTGTTGCGCATCACGCGCAACTCGGTGACTTTGTTCGACGCCCCCATCTTCTCGACGTAGAGCTTACGTTGATCGGCATCGCTGATGATGCCATTGAGCATCAGCATGTTGAGTCCATTCAACACACCATCGGCAGAGACTTCGGCTTTTTGCCGCGCCTCTTCCAACACCCTCTCCTCAAAGGTGCTCAGCGCAGATCGCTGAGCCAATACCATGATGACCAACAAGATGAGTTGGATGGGGATCTGCAGCTTGTTCTTCAGCGAAAGTTTGCTCCACCAGTTATTCATTTTCTCCTCCTGTTGAATCTATTCATATAAAAGTGATACCTGTGTCGTTCATAGCGGCAAATGAGCGTCTATCTTTAATTAACGCCAGGCGTTACCGCGGTTTCCACCACGGCAGAACTAGCCGCCGTCACCCCCGAA